>CAZAFX010000124.1:0-618 GCA_964484895.1 uncultured archaeon
AGCGGGCAGAGCAGCAGGTCCGGGAGGGGTTCGCGAAGCTGGTGGGGAAGGGCAAGCTGGAGCCGCAGCACAGCGACGAGCTCCTCAACGCGCTCACCACGACAACGGACTACGCCGACGTGTCGGAGGTCGACCTGCTGGTGGAGGCGGTGCCCGAGGACCCGGCTATCAAGCGCACGGTCTACGAGCAGGCAGGGCAGCACACTACGGACGCGGTCTATGCCACCAACACGTCGTCCATCCCCATCGCGGACCTGGCGGGCGCGGCGCCGGACCCGGCCCGGTTCGTCGGCATGCACTTCTTCAACCCGGTCCCGGTCATGCCGCTGGTCGAGGTGGTCGCCGGCGAGGCGACGGCGGAGGAGACGGTGGAGACGGTCCGGCAGGTGGCGGAGCGGCTGGAAAAGCGCACCGTGCGCGTGGGCGACAGTCCCGGGTTCGTGTCCAACCGCATCCTGATGCCGTTCATCAACGAGGCGGTGAAGACGCTGGACGACGGCGTGGCGGACCGGGACGCCGTCGACGCGGTCGCTGAGGACGGGTTCAACCACCCGATGGGCCCGCTGGAGCTGGCCGACTTCATCGGCCTGGACACCTGCCTGGCGGTGATGCACGTGC
>CAZAFX010000124.1:628-2985 GCA_964484895.1 uncultured archaeon
CCGCATCCACGAGCAGACCGGGGCGGACCGGTTCGTACCGGCACAGCTGCTCCGGGAGAAGGTCGACGCGGGCGACCTGGGTAAGAAGACGGGGGAGGGGTTCTACACGTATGACTGACCTCTCTGACTTCCTCGACCGGGCGGTCACCTGGTACAGCCGCTTGCGGCAGGGGGAGGCCGACGCCACCGGGCGGCGGTCGCCGGTCGCGAACGTCGGGAACCGGTACGAGATGACCTACGAGGATGCGAACGCACACGGCACCATCCACGGTGGCGAGATCGTCAAGCGGATGGACACGGTGGCCGGTCACACCGCCCGGGAGTACGGCCGTGGGCCGGCCGTCACCGTGTCGATGGACCGCGCTGAGTTCCAGGAGCCGGTCGCCATCGGCGACACGCTGGAGGTGGATGCCCGGCTCGACTACGTCGGCGAGTCCTCCATGATGATCCATGTCGATGCCTACGTCCGCGACTACGCTGCCGACACACTGGAGAAGACGACGGAAGCGTATTTCACGTTCGTCGCAGTGGACGACGACGGCGATCCCCGGCCCGTCCCCGACCTCGCCCTCGCCACCGAGACCGAGCGGGTGCAGTACGAGCGCGCCAAGGCTGTCAAGGAGCGGCTGGAGCGGTAACTGCCCAACGCTTTAATAGCTGCAGGGAGATGAGAAAGGTATGACAACTGACGCCCAATATGATGACCTGCGGGCGACGCTCGGGGAGGCCATCGCGTTCGAGCGTGCGGCGAGCGAACTGGGGAAATACTTCGAGGGCCCACTGGAGAACCGGAACGACAGCCAGTGGCTGCTGGAGCGGAACCGGCTGCCGGGCTTGGCCGATACCGCGGACGAGGATACCTACGAGGAGCTGCTGGAGACGATGGGATACGAGGCACTCCATGTGGCTCCACTAGGGGATATCGGTCGCTATCAGGAGGCTGCGCAGGAACTGGACTATACCCCGGACAACATCGCTGAGCAGGCGACCGGGTTCTTTTACCTCGTTGAGCACCGGGCCATGGAGTTGGCGAAGGATGTCGCTGCCCGTGCCGCCGAGACCGATGAGTACGACATCTGGGAGCAGCGGTTCAACAACCTTGCGACCGACGAGCAGTCGGAACGCGCGGTGTTCGGTGAACGACTGGAGGACCAGCACGACTGGCTCGAGAAATACGACATAGAGGCGGTGACGCCAGGAACGGTATCGCAGGTCCTTGGCATCAGCATGCCGGAACGGCGCACCGAGCGGCCCTAGAACGCCTTGTAGTCGTCACCGAGCTCCATGAACGCCAGCTTCAGCAGGTGGATGTCCGACGTGCCCTCGTAGATGCGGGTCGCCCGTTCGTCCACGAAGTGCCGCGCCACACGGTTGTCGAACGTGTACCCCTTTGACCCGAACACCTGCACCGCCCGGTCCGCCGCGTCGAACGCGGCCTCGGTCGCGTGCAACTTCGCCGCCGATGTCAGGTACTCCGCATCGTCCCGTTTCGCCCGGTCACTCTGGTCCGAGAAGTACGCGTCCGCGGCGTGGGCCGCCTGCAGCACCGTCTCCCGCGCCGACTCGCGCTTCGCAGCCATATGCCCGATCTGCCGCTGCACCAGCTGCTTCTTGCCGATCTTCTCCCCCCACTGCTCGCGCTCCCGCGCATACTGCTTGGCCTCCTGCAGGCAGTCATGGATGACGCCGACCGAGCCGGCGGCGACCGAGAGCCTCCCGTTCAGCAGTGTCGTGTACGCCGCTGTCAGGCCGTCGCCCTCCTCTCCGAGCAGGTTGTGCGCCGGGACCGCACACTCATCGAGGTGGATGGTGCCGTGGTTCGAGTTCCGGTAGCCCATCTTGTCCTCGATCGGCTCCGCCGAGAACCCGTCGAAGTCCGACTCGACGATGAACGCGGAAATCTGCCCGGTGTCCGCGTCCGCCGCGAACAGGGAGAACACGTCGCCCTCGGATCCGTTGCCGATCCATGTTTTTTCACCGTTCAGGATATACTCATCACCCTCCTTCCGGAACGTGGTCTCCATCGACGCCGGGTCGGATCCGTGCCCGGGCTCGGTCAGGGCGAACCCGGCCAGCATCTCCCCGCTCGTCGTCCGCGGCAGGTACCGCTCCTTCTGGTCGTCGTCACCCCAGAGGTGGATGGTGAACTGGCCGATGTTGACGTGGACGGAGAAGAACGTGCGCAGCGCCGCACCCTCCATCCCCACCCGCATCAGCGCAAGCGCGTTCGTCACCGCGTCCACGCCCCGGCCGCCGTACCGCTCGTCGATGGGCAGCCCAAGCAGGTCCGCGTCGCCGAACACCGCCACACGGTCACGGTTGAACTCCTCCGCCAGCCACGTCTCCGCCTCCTCATC
>CAZAFX010000124.1:2995-3225 GCA_964484895.1 uncultured archaeon
GGCGGCGCCTCCTTTAAGAACTACGTGATGGCGTACGACACGCTGTCGGTGGGCCACGGTGACGGCATCACCACCATCACGCTGGACCGACCGGATAGCCGTAACGCGCTCACCGCAGGGATGCTTGACGAGCTCCGGCTCGCGCTCAAGGATACCGTCCAAGACACGGGCAGCCGCGGCGTCGTTATCACGGGGAACGGCGACGCATTCTCCGCCGGCGCCGACCTCTC
>CAZAFX010000125.1:0-3115 GCA_964484895.1 uncultured archaeon
TGTCGTGGTGAGCGCGTTGAGGAGCTCGTCGCTGTGCTGTGGCTCCAGCTTGCCCTTCCCCACCAGCTTTGCGAACCCCTCCTGCACCTGCTGCTCCGCCCGCTCCAGCGCGGCGTCGTCGGTGTCCAGCAGCGTCACCGTGAAGCCGTGCTGGACGAACACTTGGGCGATGCCGGCCCCCATCGTCCCGGCGCCCACTACCGCCACGGAATCGATATCCATGCAGCCCGATGGGGCATGGAGTCCTATAAACGTACCTGCCCGCCGCTACCGGTCGAGGAACTGGTCGAGGGGCACCGCCTCCTCCTCGCCGGTAGCCATATCCTTCACCGTGACCTCGCCCTGTTCCAGGTCGCGCTCGCCGACCACGACCACCCTGTCCGCGTTGATGCTGTCGGCGTAGTCGAACTGGTTGCCGACGTTCCGTCCGGTCAGGTCGACCTCCACCACGTGTCCCTCGTCTCGGAGCGCGGCCACGATCTCCAGCGCGGTGTCACGCACGCCGTCGGACACCGGGAGCACGTAGTAGTCCGTTGCAACCTGTTCGGCGGGCCAGACGCCCTCCCGCTTCATGAACTCCTCCACGAGCTCGTCGTACCGGCCGCCGCCACAGACCGCCCGCAGGTCACCCTGCTCGTCGAACACCTCGAAGACGAGGCCGGTGTAATACGCGAGCCCGCGGACGATGGACAGGTCCAGTCGGATGTCGTCCGCGACGTCGTACGCCGCCAGCGCGTCCCGCAGCTCCCCCATCCGGTCCAGCGCCGCTGCTGCTGCCTCGCCCTCCGGCGCCAGCTCCCTGACCCGCGGCAGCACGTCGTCGATGGGGCCGCTGACCGCGGTGAGGTCCGCGACGTTGGCGGCCTCGTCGCCGGACAGGCCGCACGCCTGCAGCTCGTCCCTGAACGCCTGCGCCGTCATCTTCTCGCGGTCGTCGATGACCTGCATCACGTCCTCGGCAGCGTCGATGCCGTGGCTCGTGAGGATGCCCTCGAGGAGACGGCGGTCGTTGACGAGGATGTGGACCGCGTCCTGCACGTCCAGCGCCGCCATGATGTCTGCGGCGACCGCGAGGATCTCCGCGTCGGCCTGGACGGAGTCGACGCCGAAGATGTCGATGTCGGTCTGGTAGAACTCGCGAAGCCTGCCCTTCTGCGGTGACTCGTACCGCCACCGTTTCGACGTGTCGTACCACTTGATGGGGGTTGACAGCGCCTTGTTCGCGGCAATCATCCGTGCGCGGCCCGGCGTCTGCTCCGGGATCATGGTGACGTCGCGACCGCCCTTGTCCGCGAAGCTGTAGGTCTGCTCCACCAGCTCCTCGCCTGACTTGACGAGGAACAGGTCCAGCGACTCCAGGGACGGGGTGTCGACGCGGCGGAAGCCGTACCGCTCCACCACACCCTCCACGCGACGGAACACCTCGTCGCGCGCTGCCTGCTCGCCCGGGTAGAAATCCCGGAACCCTTTCAAGCGGTCGAACTGCGGCATGGACTGGTTCACGGCCGGCACCCCTTTATACGTAGGGGTAGCCGCGGAACGGGAGGGAAAAGGAGTGGGAGGCTTCGGAGGTCTGGGCTAGCTTCCTCGCCCGTGTCTTGTCCGACGGTGCGCCTCGCGGCGTTCTCCCGTGTGTTTTACTAGCCGTCTTACGCATGGCATTTCCCTCCCTATGGAGGGTAGCGGCCATACGCGCGACACCTTGACCAGACAGACGCGACCTCGCGCCTCCCACCGGAAAATACGGTTCAAACCTTTATAACCCTTCACGGAGCCGCTGCGCCAGCACCGCAGTCCGCCGGATGCAGCGTGATATCCCGCGATTGATTGCGCGGCGTCCAGCGCCGTGCATGTTTCGGCATGACGGCATGCGCCCGGATCAGTATTTAAACCGGGGTGGGGAAGAGGGAGGTGCGATGTACTGTGATGACTGTGCGAGCCCGCTGGAGATGGAGCTCAGGGAGTACATGGAGCGGAAGGAGCAGGACGGTGCGGTCCTGTGCGCCGACTGCCGGAGCAGCTGGAGCTGGGTGTCGGACGTCGAACCGGTCCGGCCCCGCGTATAACGTGCACCTGCGGTGTTGGGTACCCGCCCTTCCCTCCCCCACCCTTCCTTCTTACGGCCCCAGCCCCATACCGTTAAATGGCGGCGTGGCGAACACGGTGGTAAGATGATCACGGACGCACGCGTGCTGCAGGACGAGTTCATCCCTGGCGAGGTGCAGCACCGGGACGCGGAGGTCGACCAGCTCGTCGCCGCCCTGGAACCGCTCGTCGACGGCGGCGAGCCGGAGGACGTGCTGCTGGCAGGGCCAAGCGGGGCGGGGAAGACCTGCATCGCCCGGCACACGCTCGACCAGCTGGCGCAGGAGGTGCTGGACCTGCGGTACACCTACATCAACTGCTGGGAGGAATACACCCGGTTCCGGGTCCTCTACGCTGCGCTGAAGGGAATCGGGAAGACGCTGGATGTCCACCGGCAGTCGACACCGAAGGACGAGCTGCTGCAGCGGCTGCAGGATGCCGACGACCGGCCGTACGTCCTCATCCTGGACGAGGTCGACCAGCTCGAGGACCAGACCGTGCTCTACGACCTGTACCAGATGCCGCACATCACCGTGCTCATGGTCGCGAACCGGGCCGAGGACGTCTTCGCCCGGATGGACGAGCGCATCCGCTCCCGGCTCTCCACCGCCCGGCGCATCCCGTTCGACCGGTACCGGCTGGACGCGCTCGTCGCCATCCTCCAGGACCGTGCGGAGTGGGGGCTGCGGCCGGACGCGGTCGGCCGCGACGAGCTGGAACTGATCGCGGACCACACCGCGGGCGACGCCCGCATCGCCATCGCCGTCCTCCGGGCTGCCGCCCGCCGCGCCGAGGAGGCCGGTGACGACGCCATCACCGCCGACCACATCGCGGACGCGGTGCCGGACGCAGAGGCGGAGACCAGGCGGAAGGACCTGGAGAAGCTCAATGAGCACCAGCAGGTGCTGTACGAGATCGTTGACGAGGCCGGCGAAATCGCGGCCGGCGACCTGCACGATCGGTACGAGCAGCAGGTGGACGACCCGGTCGCCGCCCGCACGCGCCGCGCCTACCTGCAGAAGATGGTGCA
>CAZAFX010000126.1:0-642 GCA_964484895.1 uncultured archaeon
TGCCTGACAGCGTCGAGGAGGCCAACATCGCACTGCTGAACACCGCGATCGAGGTCCAGGAGACCGAGACGAGCGCGGAGATCCAGGTCAGTGACCCGCAGCGCCTGCAGGAGTTCGTCGACCAGGAGGAGGAGAACCTCAAGCAGATGGTCGACCAGGTCAAGGACGCGGGCGCGAACGTCGTCCTCTGCCAGAAGGGCATCGACGACATCGCGCAGCACTACATGGCGCGTGAAGGCATCTTCGCCATCCGCCGCGTGAAGAAGAGCGACATGGAGAAGCTCGCGAAGGCGACCGGCGGTTCCGTGGTCACCACGCTGGAGGACATCAGCGAGGAGGACCTCGGCCACGCCGGCGAGGTCGCAGCCCGCAACGTCGGCGGCGACCTGATGACGTTCGTGCAGGACTGCAAGAACGCCAAGAGCGTCTCCCTCCTGCTCCGCGGCGGCACCGAGCACGTCGTCGACGAGATCGAGCGCGCCATGGAGGACGCCATCGGCGGCATCTCCAGCGCGCTCCGCACCGGCACCATCGTCGGTGGCGGCGGCGCCACCGAGGTCGAGCTCGCCCGGCAGCTCAAGGACTACAGCGAGTCCGTTGGCGGCCGCGAGCAGCTCGCCATCACCGCGTTCGCCGAGGCGC
>CAZAFX010000126.1:652-2757 GCA_964484895.1 uncultured archaeon
GAGAACGCGGGCCTCGACCCGATCGACGTCCTCGTCGACCTGCGGTCGAAGCACGAGTCCGGCGAGCGCTGGGCCGGCATCGACGTCAACAGCGGCGAGTCCGAGGACCTGTTCCGCAAGGACGTGATGGAGCCCCTGCAGATCAAGACGCAGGCCATCTCGTCCGCGTCCGAGGCGGCCGAGCTCATCCTCCGGATCGACGACGTCATCTCCGGTGGCAGCGGCTCGGACGACGAGGGCGACATGCCGGGCGGTCCGGGCGGCGGCATGGGCGGTATGGGCGGCATGGGCGGTATGGGCGGCATGATGTAGTGCCGGCCTGACACCCTCCTGGCGGGCGGCACGGTGCCGCCCGCCTCCGTTTTCCTTTCTCTTCTCTCATGCTCCAGGTCTAACATGTTGCATGTCCTGGCTGTGTGCGCGGGCGTCGCGTCATCCGGCCTGCGCAGAGGACAACTGTTTTAACGTGGAGCTGTATCTAGGCACTATGCGGCGCGTTCTGGGCCGACGACTATACCGCTGGGCCGACTCAAGGAGCGGGAAACTGGTCGTTGCGGGTATCGCCATGGCTGTGTTCGCTGTTCATCTGGGGGTTGCGTTCCGCTTCGGTCGTCCACATCTTGTCCCGGATGTACTCTCTGTCATCATCAATCCTGTCAGGCGCGTGCTGTACCATGGTCATCTGTGGGGGAAGAACACGCATACAGGCGTCCCGTTCTTTTTTGTGCCAGTGTTCTGGACAGTGGGTGCGGCACCAATCGTCGTCCGGACAGCGCTAGCGGGGTGTATGGCAGCGTCAAGTGCGCTGGCGTTCGTGGTCTATCGCCGGGTATACGGGCTACGGCTCGCCGTTGTCGGAACGCTGTTACTGTTCAGCTTCACGAGGTGGCCGGTGTTCATGTACGTTGACTACGCCTATACAATATGCCTCGTCATGGCGTGGTCGTACGTATTTGTCCGGTGGAAGCGATCTAGGAGGGATTGGCTGCTGTATCCGCTTGCGTTCTTCGCCGGTCTTTTCTTCTATATCAAGGCGCTGGTCGCCTACCCGGTCATCGGTCTTACAGCCGGCGTCTTCGCGGTTGAACGCACCGGGCTAATCAAGGAGCTGGGCCTTCGCCGTGTGCTGGTGATGATGGCGGTCTTCGTTGCCGGGCTGTCGCCGTTCCTCTGGATGGGTGCACAGGGTCAGTTCTGGTTCGTCGCCGACTGGCTGACGGTGGAGGATAACTACCGAAGCGAGGTGGAGCTAGCTGATATCCTCTCGACGCGCGTGTCGCATCTCCGGTCTATTGCGGCCGATCCGGTGACCGTCCCCCAGCGGAGCTCGGCGGGGCTTCGACAGGCGCTCCTGTTTGGATTGCTTCTGGCCGGTGCGGTGTTATCGGTCTGGTCACGAAGCGGTATCCGGTATACTGTGGCGGTCGGCGTCATGCTGATACTACTGCTGTACGTTCCGAATACGTTGAGTTTCCGGCAGGCTATGGTTGTTGTTCCGTTCCTCCCGATCGTGATGCTTGAGCCGGTGAAACGGCTTGCGCCGTACCGCGTTCCATTTGTAGTGTTCGCCGCGGTGCTCGTGCTCGTGGTGGCGGCCACAGTTCCGAGCTATCTGGCCTGGGATGATAGGTGGCAGGGTGAGCGCCAGTCATACCCGGTGAACCATCTCCATATGACGGACGAGATGTACACTGCGTTCGAGCAGCTGAACGTGTCAGGGCGGGTGGCGACGAACGCCTACCGCCCGGCGGCGGTGGCAGCATTGCATGTCAGAGATATTCGCCGTATATCGGTTTTTATGCCAAAATTGGACGGCCGGCGATCGGTGGGAGGGTTCTCCGAGTTCGATCTCTGGCGGCGGACGGAGCCGCGGGGCCGGGTGGATGTGTTACTGGCGGAGGACCGTATCTGCAACAACGGTACGGTGCACTGCGCTGATGGGCGGTGTGATCGGCTGTGCGGCTACGCGGCGGAGACAGTGATCGACCGGTACGGGCTTGAACGCTCCGATGCTGAGCGGGTAGGATATCTGGGGCGGCGGTTCCTGTTGTTCCAAAACGCTCAGCTACCCGTAGAACAGTTCAGCAGCCGGCCGCTGGGGCCAT
>CAZAFX010000126.1:2767-3084 GCA_964484895.1 uncultured archaeon
GCCTCGAAGACCCGGAGGCGGTCTTTATGCCTGAGGGATTCAACCGTAGTGGAAGGACGTGACCGCAGGGAAAGCTATTTATAGGGGAAGCGGAACAGGGTGGTATACGGTGTCTCACCATGGCTGATGAGGTTGAGCTTTCCGGCGGTGGCAGCGACGACGAGTACGAGGTCGTCCCGATGGGGCCGGTGCGGCGGCTGGAGAAGCGCATCGACCAGCTGGAGCAGGGGTCGGAGATGTCGCAGAACGAGTCGCTGGTCCGTGACATGATCGATATGATGAAGACGAACCAGCAGATGGTCAACAACATGGTGCAG
>CAZAFX010000127.1:0-3080 GCA_964484895.1 uncultured archaeon
TTCCATACCCGTTTGAAGTCTATCCGCGACGCGTCTCAGACGGTCGGTGGCTGGGGTCACGTGGCTGGGGCCACGCGCACCGCAGACAGACAGGAAAGAACGTCACTGAACGCCATTAATCACCGGTCCCGCGGCCGATGAGTCGGCATCCTGTGAACTGTTCGGACTCGACTACGGTTCGTTCATCGTCTGCTGGTACTGGTGGGTTCTCGCCGCCGCGCTCGAACGCCTGCTGTCGCGTATCGCGTCCGGCAGCGGGGGCGGACGGACACCGCTTCCGGCGGAGCAACGATGGCTACCGGAACGATGCCGGGGAGCGTCGACGATGAATGAGCGTGCCGACTCCACCCGGAAGCGTTCGGTGGGCTGGAGCCCAGCCCTGGCCGCCCCTCTACGCCCACTCTACGGTTGCGGTGACCTTCGTCGGCATGGAAGCTGCCAGTCAGGCGTAATATGTCGTTTGTCCGTCTCCAAAACGGGGTAGCGTCGGACCGAGTCTATCCCCAGGACCGTGGGTGGTCCTTGCAATCCGGTGGAACCGTGGCCCCGCCGTCACTTTCGCGAGGCATAGCCACGGCTTTCTTTCAGGTTAGATTTCATTTATTCCGTTAGAGAATATAAGCCTTACAAGGTTGAATACCTCAGGACTCTACCGCCAGAAGATCGTCTTTTTCATCGCGGCTACTCTGGCTCTCGCGGTCGTCGCAGGGATGGCGATCGGGGGGGCCGTCGCTGCAACCGATAGCGACGGCGACGGCATCGACGACGCGAACGAGACCGCACTCGGGACCGATCCGAACGACCCCGATAGCGACGGTGATGGTATTGATGACGGTGTCGAGACGACACGACCCAACGGAACCGGGCCGGGAGAAGCAGTCGATACAGACGGTGACGGAACTATCGACGCACTCGATACAGACAGTGACGGGGACGGAATCGACGACAGTACAGAAGGGGCGGGAGATGTCGACGGCGACGGCACGGCGAACTATCGGGACGACGACTCCGACGGCGACGGAATCAGCGACGCGGACGAAGTGGCGCTCGGGACGGACCCCCGTGATGCTGACTCGGACGGGGACGGCATCGACGACGACGTGGAGACGACACGGCCGGATGGGACCGGCCCAGGAGAGGCGGTCGACACTGACGGGGACGGAACCATCGACGCGCTCGATGCCGACAGCGACGACGACGGAACGGACGACGTGAACGAGGGGACCGGCGACAACGACGGCGACGGCACGCCCGACTACCGCGACCCGAAGGACGAGGATGGTCCGGACGGCGACCTCGACGGTGATGGGGTCACGAACAGCGAGGAGCGCTCGCTGAGAACCGACCCCAACGCCGCCGACAGCGACGGGGACGGGATTCCGGACGATATCGAGACGAACGACGGCAACAGTGTCGATACGGACGGTGACGGCACCATCGACGCGACGGACACGGACAGCGACGGGGACGGCATTCCAGACAGCGAGGAGGGAACGGGCGACGCAGACAGCGACGGAACGCCGAACTTCAGAGACGAGGATTCCGACGGTGATGGAATTCCCGACAGTGTCGAGGGCTCCGGTGACACGGATGACGACGGGACGCCGAACTACCTGAGCACGGATTCCGACGGCGACACGATTCCTGACGATATAGAAGGAACAGACGATCCCGATAATGATGGGACGCCGAACTATGCTGACACTGACAGCGATGGTGATTATCGGAACGATCTTGATGAGGGAACCATGGACGCCGACGGCGATGGGACACCGAACTACCTTGATACTGACAGCGACGGCAACGGGGTCCCGGACAGTAGAGATAGCGACGGTGACAACGACGGCGACGGGGTTGCGGACTACCTCGACACCGACGACCAGGACGGGCCGGACGGTGATCCCGATGGTGATGGACTGACGAACAGCGAGGAGGATTCACTTGGAACCGACAACCTGGATAGTGACACTGACGGTGACGGTGTCAGCGACGGAACGGAGGCACCCAGTGGAATGGCCGTGGACACGGACGGCGACGGAACCATCGACGCGCTGGACACCGACAGTGACGGTGACGGGCTATCCGACGATGTGGAGTCGAACCTGGGAACGAGTCGAACGGACAGCGACTCCGACGGGGACGGGATTTCGGACGCCGTCGAGACGAACGACGGTAACAGCGTCGACACGGACGGCGACGGCACCATCAACGCGCTGGACACCGACAGCGACGGTGACAGCATCCCAGACAGCACGGAAGGAGCTGGCGACGCCGATGGTGACGGAACGGCGAACTACCGCGATGCGGACGCCGACGGTGACAGCATCCCGGACCGTATCGAGGGGGCAGCAGACGCCGACGGTGATGGGGACGGGAACTTCCTCGATACTGACAGCGACGACGACGGCATCGACGACGTCGACGAGTACTCCAACGACCCTGGTACCGGTAACAGCGACAAAGACACTGACGACGACGGTGTGCCGAACTTCCTCGATACCGACAGCGACGCGGACGGCATCACGGACACGACCGAGGGTCAGGGCGATCCTGATGGGGACGGCATCCCGAACTACCTCGACGCCGACAGCGACGACGACGGTGCGTACGATTTCAACGAGGGAACCGGCGACGCGGACAACGACGGGACGCCGAACTACCTCGACCCCGACAGCCAGGTCGGGGGTGGTGGCGGTGGGGGCGGTGGATTCGACTCGAACGGTGACGCCGACGGCGATGGCATCCCGAACCTCGTTGATGGGTTCGGTGACGCCGACGGCGACGGGGACCCGAACTACCTCGATACCGACGCGGACGGCAACGGTATTCCGGACAGCACGGAGAGTAGCGGCGACGCCGACGGCGATGGGACCGGGAACAACGCCGACGTCGACAACGACGGCGACACGATCGACGACGCCGTAGAGGGAACCGACGACCAGGACAACGACGGGACACCTAACTATCTTGACCTCGATTCGGACGGCGACGGCATCGACGACGAGGACGAAGGGGAGACAGACGAGGACGGTGATGGCATCTCAGACGCCGACGAAGGAGACGGCGATGCCGACAGCGAT
>CAZAFX010000128.1:0-3069 GCA_964484895.1 uncultured archaeon
AGGGTGCTCCTCCGCCTCGTGCAGCCGCCGCTCCTCCGCCGACGCGAACGTCTCGTCGCAGAACGTGCAGCGATGGTCGTCCACCATGGTGCCGCGTGGTCCACTGCGCCCTGGCGATTAAAGAGGTTGACGGCCGGCCGCTAGAACGTGTAGTGCCCGTCGCCGAGCGCTGGCGCCTCGCCCCGCGACGGCTCGACTGGGTCCACGAACGGCAGCTCGCCCGTCCCGTCCCCGCCGACCCGGTCGTACCAGCCGTCGAGCGCCGCCTGCAGCGTGTCGGTGTCGACCGCGTCCGCGTACCGGTCGGGCACATCGACCTCGTTGCCCGGGTAGAGCCCGCTCTCCCGTGCCGCGTCGAGCCCGGCCGTGACCACGTCCTCCAGTCCGAGCTCCTCCCGCGCGGAGAGCTCGTCGTACAGCGCCGTGACCGCCTCCACGGCCCGCTCCGCCATGCCGGCGCCGCCAGGATACCGTTGTCCACTCATACTACTACAACATAGTTACAATACAAGGTATTTAAAAGTTCGGCTGGTGCGCGGAGATATATGTGTTTTTGATGTGTGAAAGATATATGTTGTATGTGTATCAGAACGGGAGGGTGTGCTCGGAGGGGAGGGCGAAGGCGAGGGCGCCTGCCACACCGGCGAAGAGGATGGTAGTGGCGGGGTCGTGAGCCGGGAGGAGGGTGTAGGCTACAGCGGTCGCGGCGATGGCGAGGAGGGTCCGTCCGACGAGCATCCGGGCCACCCCTATGTGAGGCGTGACAGCATGCCGTTCAGGGCGTCACTGAGTCGGGTGATGAGCGTGGTGATGGCATCAGTCAGGCGGAGGGTCCCCTCCTGTACCTGTGGCATCCCCGGGAGCGCCCGGTCCCGGTGCTGCGGCCCGGTTTCTGGACGTTTGATGGGGTCGATGGTGACCGGTGTGGGAGCGCCGGTGCCGACCGAGGCGTTGGGGACGGTCGGGGTCATGTCGTTGACGGCCTCCAGGCACCGGTCGAACGCCGCCCGGACGTCGGCCTTGCAGGGGGTGAAGTCGGTGTTCATGGCGGTCAGGATGGTCTCCGTCGCCTGCCGCGGGTCGCGGATCCGCCGGTTGACATCGTGCAGGCGCTCGTAGACCGGTTGGAGCGCGTCCGGGCTGTTGGTCCTGACGTAGTTGCGGACGAGGAGCTCGGCGTACGCGTAGCCGAACCGGCGCCGGTCGTCCGTCTCCGCCTGCATCGGCGACCAGCTCTCCATGAAGTCGTCGCCGGACTGGTAGTAGTCCCAGAGCTGGTCGGGGGTGCCCCAGGGCTCGTAGTAGCAGGTTCGGCGCTCGCCGCACCGCCATTCGACGCGGTCGCCGAAGATTTCCGGGCTGTGCAGGCCCTGCTGGTCCTTGATGAGGTACTCCACGTACCGGGCGGTGCCCTCGTCGAACCAGGGCCGCTGGTAGTCCGTCCAGCGCAGTGCGTGCTCGTTGAACCCGTGCATCACCTCGTGCATGACGACGGCGGCACCGCTGTCCTGCTCCATGACGGACTCCCGGATGAAGATGAGGCCGCCGGTACGGTACTGGCCGGCGCTCCAGGCGTCCACCGTCTCGTCGTACTCCTGGTCCGGCAGGACGATGACCGGGTACCGGTTCAGCTGCGGCAGGAACCCGGTCACGGCCGGTGCGACATCGAACAGCTGGTCGGCGCGCGTCAGGTTCCCGTCCCCGAACAGGACGAAGTGGTCGTACCGGTCGCCGCTGTCGCTCACACTCAGGTAGAGGTTGACGGGACCGGTCCCGCTGTAGTTGGCGGCCCGCGGGCCGAGGCTGTACCGGAACCCGTAGCTGTGCGACTCCGCCAGCAGCGGGCGAGCGGTCTCGACCGCCACCTGCGTCCGCTCGTCGGGGAAGCCCGACAGCCGGAACTGGAGCAGGTCGACCCCGCGGTACTCCTCTTCCACCGCGTTGTCGTGCCGGTAGACTACGGTGACGACCTCCCGGGTCCGTGCCGGCCCCCGGTTCGTGTTGAACCGGAGCTCCCCGTCACGGACCGTGTAGTCGTCGATGGCGCCCTGCGTGTCCCGGACCGCGACCACGGCTGCACCGTCCGGCAGCTGCCACGTGACACCGCGCCAGAAGTTGATCGCGCGGTCAGCGGTCAGCTCGAAGGAGACGTTCACCGTGGCGGTGGTGCCGTCGACGGCGATATCGTACGTGGTCGTCGCCCCCGCCAGGGGGACGGCACCGAGGCACAGCACGAGGAGCACGGCCGCACGGCGCATACGGGGACCTGTGGCTGCGTGATTTAAATAGGTCGCGCGGGCAGCCGTCAGGCCGCCGGAACGCCCGCCATTTATAAATGTTGGGTGGGTATGCGGCCGTAAGGAGGTGGTTTACTGTGAACGGTACGGTCGCATTCTTCCATGACAGGAAGATGTACGGCTTCATCGAATCCGACGAGGCAGAGGACGATGTCTTCTTCCACGTCGACGACCTGGAAGGGGAGTCGGTCGAGGAAGGTGACGAGGTGTCCTTCGACATGGAGGACGGCGAAAAGGGTCCTCGCGCCACGAACGTCGAGGTTCTGTAGAAGCCTGTACAGGCGTTTGACGGCAGCGGCACAGGTGCCGGGCAGGCCACATCCGTGCGCGTGCTTTCGTGGCCTGTGCCACAACACATTTTCTTTTTACTCGGTTAGTATGACTTAGACTTCCGGTGGTAGACTGCCTGCAGCTTCTCGGTCCACGCTATCGAATGGGGACACCCGGATTTGAACCGGGGTCGACCGCTTTATCCGCCGGAATCATCGGGCAAGGCCCTCAGCGTTCCAGTACGGGTGGCACTGGAGGCGGTCAGGATGCCTGGTTACCCCATGTCCCCCTCTTGCGCGGTGGTGTGCGGGGGAATGATTTAAATCGTGTGGCGGTCGCCGCCCGTGTTCAGTCGTCGTGGGCGGTGACGACGCGGCGGCCGATCTGTGGGGCGAGGAGGCTGTCGACGGGGGCGTGGTCGTCCCGCAGCACGGTGGCGTTGCCGGGGGCCGGGACGCGGTAGCGGGCGAGGAACGGGGACAGGTCGACGGGCGCGGTGGCG
>CAZAFX010000129.1:0-2534 GCA_964484895.1 uncultured archaeon
AACCTGCAGCACGTCACGCTCCAGATCGAGCAGGAGCCGTCGGACAACCATATCGAGCACGAGTAGGCGGGGATACATCCGGACGCAGCGTCCCAAGATTTAAGACCGTCAACGGTTGTGATGCTGTTGATGGACAAAGACGACGTGGTCGCGACCGTCGAGGCGGTCCTTGACGACGCCGGCTGGCAGCACGCCGGTGTCTCGACGCGGTGCTTCGACCTGTTCGCGTCGGACAGCGACCGCTCCCTCATCCTCAAGGTCGCGGCCAACGTCGACGGCACGGGCCGCGACGACGCCGACGAGATGAAGCGCGCCTGCCGGTTTCTCGGCGCCTCGCCGCTCGTGGTCGGCGCCCGCACCTCCCGCCGCGCGCTGGAGCCGCAGGTGGTCTACGAGCGGTACGGCATCCCGACCGTCCGCCCGGACACGCTGGACGCCTACCTCCGGCTGCAGGAGCGGACGCCGGTCATGCACCGCCGCGGCGGCTACTACGTCGCCATCGACCCGGACAAGCTGGAGGAGCGGCGGAAGGAGGAAGGGTACAGCCGGAACGCCCTGGCCAAGGAGGTCGGCGTCTCCCGCAAGACCATCGACAACTACCGGGAGCGCGGCGTCGCCCGCCCCGAGACGGCGGAACGGCTGGAGGCGACGCTCGGAGATGTCGCCGCCACCGTTGACATCCTCGACACCCGCGTCTCCGCCGAGACGACCGACCACCCGGTCGCGGACCGGTTCGCCCGGTTCGGCATGGAGACCACAGGCTTCTCCCGCGCACCGTTCGACGCGGCGGCCCGCGACGACGAGGACCGGTTCGTCGCCCGCCGCCACCGCGGCACGCTCTCCGACACGCTCCACCGGTTCCTCCGCGACCTCACAGCACTGAGCGACACGACGACCGTGCTCGTCACCCGCGACCGCGAGGAGTACAGCGGCCTCGCCACCATCCGCCGCCGCGACCTGCAGCAGGCGGAGTCCAAGGACGAGTTCAAGGACCGCGTCACTGACCAGTGACCGCTCACCGTCCGTTTCCCTTAATCTCCAGCCGGTGCGCCCCATCGACCGGCTCATCCCGCGCCGCTACCGTGTACGGCGTATCCAGCAGCCCCAGCAGCCGCTCTGTCGCATCGGTCGCCGCGACGTCGACCGGTGTGGGTCGGTAGTGCAGCAGGAGCTCCCACTGCTCCTTCTCCGCGTCCGGGTGCAGCCCACCGTACCGGAACCCCGCATCCGCCAACTGCTCGGCGACCGCTGGCGTCGCCGGGCTGTGCGCGTCCAGCCGCGCCAGCCGCTCCTCGTCCGGGTCGTCGGCGACCGCGGCCAGCAGCCCGTCAGCCGCCGCGTCCGCCGCCATCTCGTCGCCGTCACGCACGTACCACCACGCCCGGTCGCGACCGGTCTCCACGGCCACCGCACCCGCCACTCCTTCGGTCTCCACCGTGTACGCGTCCGCCCCGTCGCCCGCCACGTCAAGCGCGTGCCGCGCCGCCGGCACCGCCTGCTCCGGCACGTGCACGGTGTCACCCTCGAACGCTACCCGGCTGTCCGCCCGGTACATCGCGATGTCGAGGCCCTCGACCCAGTACGCCGCCGCGACCGGCGCGAACCCCTCGGTCTCCATCACGTGCTGGACCGCGGCGTGGCTGGTGGTCGCGTTCGTCGACACCGCGTCGCAGCCGTCCGCGTCCCCCAGCCGCGCGTCCACGAGGTCACGGTAGATGCTCGTCCCGTCCACCCGCCGCGCACGGTCCGCGGGCCGCACGAACCCCCCGGCCAGGTGCCGGCGACCCTGCTCCTCGATGGTCGTCCCGGTCCCGACGAACGCGCCGTCCTCCTCGGCCACGTACGTCGTCACCCGGTCGCCCGCCACCTGGTCCACGAGCGCCTCGTACCGCGTCTCCCGGTCCACCCCACTCTGCAGAAAGTCGTACTCGTCCTCGAACGCCAGGTACTGCGCGAGGTCCTCTTCCTCCAACTTCCGGACAGACCACGACGGCATACCGCCGCCACATCATCCGAGGCTTAAACCGGTTACTCCTCCCGTGCGAAGAATGCGTCGACCGGGTCCGGCGCCCGTTCCGGCTCCGCCGCCAACGCGTACGCCGCCGCGCCCTCGACGTCCGCCACCACCTGCCCGTACCGCACCTCGCCGTCGACCGTGTACAGGCCCGTGGGCGCGTACACCGCCGTTTCACCGGTAAAATCGTCCGGAAGCGCTCCGTCCACCCGGTCCTGCACGTCCGTCGGCACGGGCACCTGCGCCATCGGCGTGAACGTGCTGTTGTGGTACTCCGCCTCCATCTCGTACCGCGCCGCCAGGAACGCCTCCCAGTAATCAGCCAGCGCTTCGTCCACCGTGAGCGGCTCCATACCCGCCATCGCGCGCCGCAGATTCTTAACGGTTGTGTACTCTCTGCACCGCCCGGGCCGACACGATTATAAATTTTTGCTATGATAGAGTGACTACTATGTCTGCAGAGAGCGGAACGGTCCCGGAGGAGTTCACGCGGCCACGAACGTACGTGGACGGTGACGGC
>CAZAFX010000129.1:2551-2955 GCA_964484895.1 uncultured archaeon
AGGTGGAATACGGGCGGCGGCAGGAACGGCGCCTGCACACGTCTCCCGCTCCTATGTACGGCGCCAGCGGCACGGCCGGGGACGTCCCTGCGACGCGGGAGCATATCGTCGACCGCGAGAACCCGGCTCCGGCAGAGCTGGACCGGACCATCACCGAATACGGCGCCGGCGACCTGGTGGCGGCTGACGACGGCAACGATGTGCTCTACTGGCGCAGCGTGAAGCGCGAGCGCATGGAGGACGGGACTGAGCAGGTGGCGGCCGATCTTGTGAACGTCGTGGGTGTCGTCGAACAGTTCCTCTCAGTCGACGAGGTCGTCGTCCGCCCGTTCGCCGCGTTCACGGACGCGGAGGAGGAAGCGGCACTGGACGCGGTGGAGGCCGAGCTCTCCGACGCTTACGAG
>CAZAFX010000130.1:0-2930 GCA_964484895.1 uncultured archaeon
TCGAGAAGAACCGGCACCTTCTCGGGTTTAACAAGTCGCAGAAGGCTATCATCACGGGCGTGAAGGAGGCTGTGGATAACGCCCTGGACGCGTGCGAGAAGGAGGATATCCTCCCGGAGATCCATGTCACGGTGGAGGAGACCGGGGACGACAAGCTGCGGTTCCAGGTGAAGGATAACGCTATCGGGATGTCGAAGGAGGTGCTGCCGAACGTGTTCGGGAAGCTGCTGTACAGCGACAAGTTCCACAGTCTGCAGCAGACCCGCGGCCAGCAGGGTATCGGCATCTCCGCCGCCGGTCTCTACGCGCAGCTGACGACCGGGAACCCGGTGAAGATTTTCTCGAAGCCGATGGACAGCGAGGACACGCACATGTTCCAGGTCCGAATCGATACGCAGGAGAACGAGCCGGAGATCCTGGAGGACCGGATTGTGGACGCGTACGAGTTCGACCACGGCACATCGCTGGAGATGGAGATCGAGGGCAAGTATACCGGCGGCCACCACTCCGTCCGGAACTACCTGAAGCACACGGCGATCATGAACCCGTACGCGAAGATCGTGCTCAACGAGCCGGACGACAACACCATCGAGTTCCCGCGGGTGACCGATCAGCTCCCGCCGAAGCCGAAGGAGATCAAGCCCCATCCCCACGGCGTCGAGCTCGGCGTACTGATGCGGATGATCGAGAACTCAAGCGCGCGCACGGTGACCTCGTTCCTCACCTCGGAGTTCACCCGCCTCGGCCGGACCTCTGCGGAGGACATCATCGAGAAGACCCGGCTGGAGGGGAAGGAGCGGCCGTCGTCGCTGGAGAAGGACCAGATCGAGGCGCTGCTGGAGGCGATGCAGGAGACCGACCTGCAGAACCCGCCGACGGACTGCCTCTCCCCCATCGGCGAGGACCTCATCACCGAGGGCCTGAAGAAGGAGTTGAACCCGGAGTTCGTGACCGCCGTGACGCGGAAGCCGGCCGTCTACCGGGGCAACCCGTTCCAGATCGAGTGCGCGGTGGCGTACGGCGGCGATATCGACGAGGAGGGCCAGTATAACGTCCTACGGTTCGCGAACAAGGTCCCGCTGCTGTACAAGAAGAACGCGTGCGTGACGACCGAGGCCATCCGGGACACGGACTGGTCCCGGTACGGCCTCAGCGAATCCGGGGAGCGGCCGTCCGGCCCGGTCTACATCCTGCTGCATATGGCATCAGTGTGGGTGCCGTTCACGTCGGAGGGCAAGGAAGCCATCGCCTCGTACCCCGATATCAAGAAGGAGATGAAACTCGCGCTCCAGGAGGCGGGCCGCAACCTGAAGCGCCATATCAGCCAGAAACGGAAGCGCGAGATGAAAAAGAAGAAGGCGAACAAGCTGTCCTCCTACAGCCAGGAGATGGTGCCGGCCATCGCGCAGCTTGCTGGCGCGGACGAGGGACAGGTCCGGGAGTCACTGATGACGTTGCTGAAGGAGAAGTACGACGTCGACCCGGACGAGGTCGCAGGGTGACACGACGATGCCACGACTAGACGCAGACGACGAGACGCTGGAGAAGCTTGAGCAGCTGGGACAGGAGATCATCCAGCAGATTGAAGACGGCGAGAACCCACACATCGAGAAGCCGGTCAGGAGCCGGTCCAACGTGGAGTACGACGAAGACGAGGGCGTCCTGACGCTGGGCGACTCGACCTCCAAGCGGTATTTCATGAACATCGGGCATGCGCGGTCGTTCATGCAGACGATGCTTATCGCGTCCAAGTGCAAGCAACTCATCAACGAGGGCCGGACCGCCTCGGTGCGAGAGCTGTACTACCAGCTGAAGCACACAATCCCCGGGCTGGACGAGAACACGCTGGAGGACCAGGACGAGTCCGACCCGGTCATCGTCGACCTCGAGACCACGCTGGACTCCATCCGGGAACAGCTCCACCTCATCGCCGAGCCGAAGGGCCGGCTGTTCGGCCCCATCACCATCGAGGACCAGGGCGACGAGGTCAACTGCCTAGAGCTAGGGAAGTCCGGGCTCGGCGTCCCCAGCATCGTGGACGACTACGAGTTCGTGAATCACGACGCGGACTACGTCCTCGTCGTGGAGACCGCCGGTATGGTCAACCGCCTCGTGGAGGAGGAGTACCACAAGGACCAGAACGCCATCATCATCTCCTCCGGCGGGCAACCCTCACGGGGTGTCCGGCGGCTGACCAAGCTGCTGCACACCGAACTCGACCTCCCGGTCTACGTCTTCACCGACGGCGACCCGTGGGGCTACTACATCTACTCGGTGCTGCGGGCCGGCTCGATGAACCTCGCGTTCGAGTCCAAGCGGAACTCGACGCCGGCCGCCAACCTGATCGGGATGACGATGGAGGATATCGACGAGTACGACCTCCACGGCGTCACCGAACAGCTGAAGGGCAAGGCCCCGGACCAGACCGGCGGCCCGACCAAGGACTTCAAGCGCGCCCGCGACATGATGGGCTACGAGTGGTTCCAGCACGAGGACTGGCAGGACCAGCTGCAGGACATGATCGACCGCGGCGTCCGCATCGAGCAGCAGGCCCTCGCCTCCAAGAAGTTCGAGTTCGTCGCCGAAACCTACCTGCCGGAGAAGATCGAACGCGGCGACTTCCTCCCCTGACGCGATGGCGGCCACGGCACTGCTCTGCGGCCCGCTCCTGGAACCAGCCAGGTTCCTCCTCGGCCACGCCCCAGGATGGCTCGTGCTGGTGCTGCTCACGGTCTACTGGCTCGGCATCCTGTTCCTCCGCGTCATCCTCCGGTACGCCACCGATCTCAGCATCGGCGGCAAGGTCCTTCGACTCTCCATGGTCATCTACGGGGACGGCCTCGCCCTCTACCTCCTGTTCACCACCGCCACCGCCATGGACCTCCTCCCCCTATGCCAGTAACAGCCGCGCCACCACGAACGTCGCACCG
>CAZAFX010000131.1:0-404 GCA_964484895.1 uncultured archaeon
CACCGACGTAGTAGTCGTACTCGATGGTGGTCTCGGCCGCGTCGGTGAGTGGAACGGGGCTGTCGAGTGCCCTCGTGCTGGTGGCGTAGTCCGTCGTGCTGTCGCCATGGGAGGTTGCGTGGGCGACCGTGTCGCCGCCAGCCGGGTCAGTGGCGGTGTGGAGGTGGATATCGAATCCGCCGCCGTCCACATCGCTCAGGTATGGTCCGTCCAGCGTGCCGCCGGTCGCGCCGGCGAGGCCGGTGATGAGTGTTAATACGGTTGCGAGTGTCAGGAGTCGTCGTGGAACGCTGCCGTTCATGCGCATGGTTGTTACCTTGGGGTGGTTCAACGAGGCAAGGCTTAAAAGCGGGGTGGGTGGTGGCCTACGCGCGTGCGCGGTTCTGTTAACTTGGTCGGTCGAT
>CAZAFX010000131.1:414-2874 GCA_964484895.1 uncultured archaeon
ATCTGCTCGCGGCGGTACTCGATGCGGTCGCGGATCGTGTCCTCGCCGGCGTGGGCGAGCAGCGGTTCGGTGGGGGCGTCGTACAGCTCGTTCAGGTTGGCGGCCTCGCTGCGGCTGAGGCCGGCGCGGCGCAGGGGGCTGACCGGGAGCTGGTCGACATCCATGACCAGCCAGCCGCCGCGGTCCTCCGCCTCGCCGCGGCGCTGCCAGAGCGTGTGCGGTGCCTCGTAGGTGTATCCTTTCTGCAGCGTGTACCGGCCGTCCTGTGTGACATCCTTGAGCGCCAGCAGCGACGGGTCGCCGCGGTCCTTCCAGGCGCCGAGAAGGTGATCGTCCATGCGGAGGAGGTAGGTCTCCCGGGACGGCTCCTCCGCCAGCAGCGTCTGCCAGTGGGCGTACTCGAGGTTCAGGCAGGCGCCCACGCCCATGATGCCGCGGAGGCGGGGGCGGACGCCGTCCAGCTGGACCGCCCCGTCCCGGACCGTGTCCGGGAGCGCCCGTGCCGCCGTGTCCGGGAGGGCGTCGTACGGGGTGGTGGCCGCGGCGCGGGTGGCCGGGGCGTCCATCGCCACCGTGGGCTGGAGGTCGTCGGCGAGCCGTGTGCTGTCGTCCGGGACGAGCTCTTGGAGGGCCGGGAGGTACTGGGCCCACACCCGCTGCATCACCTCGTCCGTGTACGGGCGGCACGTCTCCAGGACCTCCGTGACGGCGTCGCGGCGAGTCGCACCGTCCTGGTCCAGCCAGTAGTCCACTGCCCGCAGGACGTACTCTGCCGCCTTCTCGCGGTGGTCCCGGGCGTAGGCCGTGGCCGCGTCCGCCACGCCGTGGGGGTCCAGGTCGTCCTCGTACGCTGCCACCGCCGGGAGTTGGGGGACCAGGAGGGCCGGGTCGTGGTCGTCGCTGCCCGCGAGGACGTCGATGGCGTGGTCCGCCGCCGTGAGCTGGCCGGGCAGTTCGGCCTCCGTGTAGCCGGCGCGGCGGTACGCGTCCGCCACTGCATCCAGCTCGTCCGCCGTGAGGCTGGCGAGGTAGTCCGTCTCCCGGCGCACCTGCTCGTACAGCGCGTCCATGTGTTGCTATTGAAGTGTGACAGATTTAAGCGTGGTGGTGGGGCGCCAGGTTTTTATGGCGGTGAGGCGGGATTGATGGTATGGATGAGGAGGATGAGGCTGTCGCGGAGCGTGTGGTGGCTGGTCTGGATGTGTACAACCGTGTTGCTGGGGCCCACGCGGGCGTCGTCATCGTCGCGGCGACGGTGTTCATGCTGGTGGCGTACCCGGAGAGTTCGCTGCATCCGTTGAACAACTACCGGTTCGGGGCGTTCCTGCTCGTACTGAACTGTGCAGGACTGTACTGGCTGCTGACTGCGTGGCGGCCGCGGTACGCCGTGTCGCGGCGTCTGTCAGCGCGCACGGATGTGTCACAGCAGGATGTGGTGTGGGCGGGTATCCTCGCGTTCATGGGGGCGGCGGTCACCGGTGCGTGGGTGTTGACTGGGCACCTCGTGCTCCAGTTGCTGTTGACGGGGGCGGCACTGCCGGCCTTCGTCTTCGGCTACTACCATTTCTCCAGCACGGATCTGGACGAGAAGCTGCTTGGTGACGGCTGAGGGGCGGTGGGCTACTGGGTCTGTATCTGGACGATCTGGCCGTCCTCGAGTGCGGTGTCCTTGCCGATGGCGCGGCCGGTCTCGGCGTCGACGGCCTTGCTGTAGGCGTCGCCGATGTCCGAATGGATGGCGTAGGCGAGGTCCTTGGGGGTGCTGCCGTGGGGGAGGAGGACCGCGTCCGGGAGGACGTTGCCGTGGTTGTCGGCGTAGGTAGCGGCGTCCTCCACCGGGTAGACCACGATCATGCCGAGGGTGTCGAACAGGACGGTGCGGAGGACCTGCTGGACGCCGGTGCCGCAGTGGTCCTGCATGAGGTCGCGGATCTGTGCGAGGCCCTGTTCCTGGTCCGGGGCGAGGTCACCGGTGATCGTGAACGTGTCCGCGCCTGGTGTGTACTCGATAGCGCCCTGGGCCGCGGCCTGCTGGAGCTGGTGTTCGGCGCGGGCGGACATGGGGACAAAGGTGGCGTCCGGGAACGTCTCGCGGAGCCGGTCGAGGGTGTCGCTGGCTGCGGGGAGGTCGATCTTGTTGCAGGCGTGGACCGTGGGGAAGGCCTGGCCGCGCAGCCGTTCCACGAACGCGGCGAGGTCGGCGTCGTCCCAGCGGCGGAGCTGGTCGAGGGACGCCCCGAGCGTGCGCTGGACGTCGTCGCGGGTGATGCCGAGGCCCGAGTACTGTTCGGCGATGACCGCTGCGGGGGGCTGGTCGCCGCTGCGCATCTCCTTGAGGAGCTGGTCCCAGCGCTCGTCGATGAGGCTGTGGAGCCAGGCGTCGAGTTCGTCCGCGATGAAGCTGACGTCCTCCGCGGGGTCGTGGTCGTCCGTGGGTTCGCCCTTTGCGTCTGTCCTGCC
>CAZAFX010000132.1:0-2181 GCA_964484895.1 uncultured archaeon
CCTACACCCTGCCGGACGTGTTCGCCCGGTTCAAGCGGATGCAGGGCTACAACGTGCTGTTCCCGATGGCGTGGCACGTCACCGGCACGCCCATCATCGGCGCCCTGGAGCGGCTGCAGGCGGGCGAGGAGGACCAGCTCCGCGTGCTCCAGGACGTGTTCAACGTGCCCACGGACGAGCTGGAGACGTGGGAGGAGCCGATGGACTACGCCCGGCACTTCATTGACCACTCCTACCGGCCGGGCATGGAACGGCTCGGGTTCGGCGTGGACTGGCGCCGCACCTTCACCACCAACGACCCCCACTACCGGAAGTTCATCGCATGGCAGTACACCCGGCTCCGCGACCAGGGCCTCGTGGAGGAGGGCACCCACCCCATCAAATACTGCCTCAACGACCAGAACCCGGTCACCACCCACGACCTCCTGGAGGGCGAGGACGCGGAGAAGCAAGAATACACACTGGTCAAATTCACCGATGACGAGGGCACGGTCTACCCCATGGCCACCCTCCGCCCGGAGACGGTGTACGGCGTCACCCACACCATGGCCGACCCGGACGGCAGCTACGTCCGCGCCACGGTCGACGGCGACACCTGGATCGTCTCCGAAGCAGCGGCGGAGAAGCTCCGCCACCAGGAACACACCGTCGACATCCAGGAGTCAGTGGACGGCGCGGAGCTCATCGGCCGCACCCTCACCAACCCGGTGACCGGCGACGCCGTCCCGCTGCTCCCGGCGACGTTCGTCGACACCACCGCGGGCTCGGGCCTGGTCATGTCAGTCCCCGCCCACGCCCCGTACGACTACATCTCGCTCACGGATATGCAAGAGGAGGCGGACGCCATCGCGGACCGGTACGGCCTCGACCCCGCCACCATCACCGGCCTCGAGCCGGTCACCATCATCACGGTCGACGGCTACGGCGACCTCCCGGCGAAGGAGGCGTGCGAGGCACACGGCGTCCAGCACCAGGACGACACCGAGGCGCTGGAGGCGGCGACGGACGACGTCTACAGCGCGGAGCACCACAACGGTGCGATGACTGATGACTGCGGCGACCACGCCGGCCAGCCGGTGGCACAGGCGCGGGACGCCCTCACCGCCCGGCACGGCGACGGCGCGTTCGGCGCGCTGTGGGACTTCTCGGAGCCGGTGCGGTGCCGGTGCGGCGGCCGCGTCATCGTGGCGGAGGAGGACTCGTGGTTCCTCGCCTACGGCGACCGCGCGTGGAAGGACAAGGCCCTCCGCTGCCTCAACCACCTCGACGTCATCCCCGAGGACACGCGGGACGAGTACACCCACACCATCGACTGGCTGGAGTCCTGGCCGTGCATCCGCAACTACGGCCTCGGCACCCCGCTCCCGTTCGACGACGCGTTCGTGGTCGAACCCCTGTCGGACTCCACCATCTACATGGCGTTCTACACCATCGCCCACCACGTCAAGGACCTCGACCCGGACACGTTGACGCCGCGGTTCTTCGACTACGTGTTCCGCGGCGACGGCCCGGCGGAGGACGTCGCGGAGGAGACCGGCATCGACGAGGAGACGCTGCACACGATCCGCACGGAGTTCGACTACTGGTACCCGCTGGACTGGCGGACCTCGGCGGAGGAGCTTATCCAGAACCACCTCACCTTCTTCCTGTTCCACCACGCCGAACTGTTCGACCAGAGCCAGTGGCCCGAAGGGATCACCGTCATGGGGATGGGGTTGCTCGAGGGCGAGAGCATGTCCTCCTCGAAGGGTCACGTCGTTTTACCGGGGGAGGCCATCGACCGGTACGGCGCCGACACCGTCCGCTTTTTTCTCCTCAACTCCGCGGAACCCTGGCAGGATTACGACTGGCGGGGCGAGCGCGTACAGAACACCCGCGACCAGCTCGAACGGTTCTGGAAACGGGCTGTCGAGGTTCTGGAAGGCGAGGCGCCTGGGGATGGAGACACAGTCGGGGAGATGCCGGACGAGGTGTCCGAAACGACGTTGACCCACATCGACCGCTGGTTACTCTCGAAACTCCAGACGACGATTCAGGAGACGACCGCGGCCCTCGAGGAGTTCGAAACCCGCTCTGCCAGCCAGGCGGCCTTTTATAAGTTCGAGGAACAGCTCAAGTGGTACCGCCGCCGGGCCGACCTCGACCGCCCGGGCGCGGCGTGGACCCGCCGCGAGGTGCTCC
>CAZAFX010000132.1:2191-2854 GCA_964484895.1 uncultured archaeon
GTTCGTCCCGTTCCTGGCCAACGAACTCCACGAACGCCTCACCGGCGAGCCAGCCGAGGATGCAGGCTGGCCCGAACCCGACCCCGAACTGGAGTCAGACCGGATCGAGGTGCGTGAACAGCTCGTCGAGGCCGTGACAGAGGACATCCACGATATCGTGGACGTAACAGGTACCGACCCAGATCGGATCCGCATCTACGTCGCCCCCGAGTGGAAACGCGAAATCTTCGAAACGGTCCGAGAGGTCGGAACCGACGTGGGCGCGGTGATGGGAACGGTAATGCAGGAGCCCCATCTCCGGGAGAAAGGGGATGTGGTCAACGAACTCGTACAGGACCTGGTCGAGTTCGTCCGGGGGCGTGACAAAGCGGGACTTTCCGAGTTAGCAGCGGTCGACGAGCGTGACGTTTACGAGGACGCACGGTCGTTCTTGGAACGGGAGTTCGGTGCAGACGTCGACGTTGTCCGAGCCACAGACAGTGACGACGATGCCGCGGACGATGCCGTCCCCTTCCGTCCAGCGATCCATCTCGCGTGACGCCTGTGGCCTCGTCGCCACACCAGCGACCGACACCGCGATGTTTTTACCCGGCTGTCATCTACGGGGCGAACATGGAGGTACTGACGCTCGGACCAGCGGGGACCTACTCACACCGGGCGGCC
>CAZAFX010000133.1:0-2793 GCA_964484895.1 uncultured archaeon
GAGCGAATCACGCGGAAAACGGCGCTCGTCGACAAGCAACCGGTGGTAGACAGTTGCGCCGCCCGGAGCTTGCCGTCCCCCCAAGTGTTGTTCGTCGTGGAGCCGGTGAAGCTGTCCTGGGCGGCCTCGTCGCGCAGGATCGTCTTGACCTCGTCCCAGCTCAGGGATCCGTCTTGTTGTAGCAACAACGCGACGACGCCGGCCGTCATGGGCGAAGACATGCTGGTCCCTGATAGCAACCAGTAGTTTTCGTTGCTCAGGATCCGGCTCACGTTGTCTCCATTGGGACAGCTTCGGCCCCCGACGTCGTTGGAGAGCGCCGAGGCCACAATGGTGCCCGGCCCGGCGATCGTCGGCTTGGTGCGCCCATCGCGCGTCGGGCCGAGGCTGCTGAAGCTGGCGATCTCGTCGATGGTTTGGGTAGTGGAGAAGCTATCCCCACATTTGTTCGTCCAGTCCGTCTTCGTGGTGTAGGCGCCGACGGTGACGACGCGTTCTCCCGTTCCTGGGCTGCTGATCGTGCCGTTCGTGGTACCGTGCGGCGAGTTGAAAAAGTTGAATCTGTTTACGGCGGACCAGCCGTCGATGGTGCCGCTGCCCGAGTTCGCGTCGACGGTGATCGTCCAGGTTCCCCCTGGCACTTCGTTGGTCGCGCCATTGTCGGGACCGTCGATCCGAAAGGCGAGTTCCTTATCGCCGTTGTTGGGATCAGTGCCGCCGGTCGCGTTGAAGATCCTGAACCCGCCGTCAGCCGTGTCCCACTGGGAGTCCTGCGTGTAATCGCGAGACTCTCCACTGCAAACGGGGCCCACGCTGACGTTATCGCCCGGCGATTTGATGGTGACGCAGAAGTCGGCCGAGCCCGGGTACCAGAAGTCGAAGGTATCGGTTCCGAAATCTCGGAAAATCTGGTCCGACGGTTGCTCGAAGGTAATATCCACCGAGCCCCCGGAGGAAAGCGTTGCCTGCGCGTGGATGGGGCTTCCCCCCTCGTTGCCGGCCGAGTTGACGATGGAGCGTCCCGTCGTGCCGCCCAGCAGGTTGTCCAGGCCGCTGTCCAGGAAGCTTGTGCCGTCGTGCGGGCCGAAGTGCCCGCCCAAGCTCATGTTGACGACGGCCGGCTTGCCCAAGCTGTCTGCCTGGCTGAAGACGTAGTTGGCCGCGTCGAGGATGTCACTATCGGAGAAAGCCGTCTTGACGATGATGAGCTCGGCCTGCGGCGCCACGCCCTCGAACTTCTCGTCCGAACGCGTGGAGCCGTCGCCTGCGGCGCTGCCGGCGACGTGCGTGCCGTGCCCGCTGGTGTCCTCTTGGGTGACGCTCGTGACGTTGGGACATTCAGAAAGGGCGGACTCGATCTGGGACTGGGTCCACTCGCTGCCGAAGTTAAAATTCGAGGGCGGGGTGCCCGAATCGTCTGTCTGATCCCAAAGGTAGCGAATTCGAGATTGACTCTCGTTGCTGCCGGTTCGGAAGTCCTCGTGGCAGAAGTCGATGCCGGTGTCGACGATCCCGACGATCACGTTCTGGCCTTCGATGCCGTTGCTGTGGAGGACGTCGGCATTAATCTCGGGCACGCCCTCGTCGTTCTGGGCGGAAACGGTGCCTCGAGGTTCATCCGGAGCTTCCGTCTGAGTGGGTTGCAGCCGCCGGGACGCTCGGATGTAGCTCACACCCGACTCACCGCGAAGCTGTCGGATCTGGTCCGGCGTCGCCCAAGCCGTCGCTTGATCCCCAATCACCGTGCCGACGCCAATGCCTAGTCCTTCAAGCGTTGTCCGAGCCTGCGACGGGCCAACGCCCGACTCAAATGCCACGTGGATACCAAGCCGGTCCGCCTCCACCTTCTTCGGCTTACGCGGTCCTCGTCCAGCCGGTCCTTGATCCGCCGGTTGATTGCCCTGGCGGAGGCCGATGGCCGGCCGGAGACTTCCCAACCCGAGCGATGAGCCGACTTGCGAACTGGAGACCTCTGTCCGCTCCAGGACAAGGGAGAGCACGGGATCGACGGGCGCTTCCGACTGCCCATAAGCGGGCAAAACAACTATTCCGCCGATCATGAGCACAAAAACGAGAATTTGGGTTACTTGGCGAGTCACCTCTCAACCTCCTTTACTTAGTTTTCCCCTGTTCGTACGCTCGGTTAGGCTATTGATCCATGACGGTCACCTCCTTGATCCAGAGCTCGCGATTCGAGTCATGGTAGATCGTGCCACGAATCGAGGCATCAACCAGGTCGGTTTCGGAGGGGTCAGACCACTTCGGCGTGACGATTCGGCCCGGCTGGACCATTTTGTCCGCATTGAAGTCGATAAGCCGTGCGCGCTGGATCTCCAATTCCAGCTTGGCATACGAGCCGTCGCTGGATGCGTCAACAGAGCGGACGTCGGCGATGATCGTGGCTAGCTCGTTCGTCGACGACGCCCCGCTGAGGCCGGCCCAGATGCCATCGGTCGACGATTGACCGGACTGACAGCCGACCAACGCAAATGTCAGCACGAGGGCCAACGACACTCCGACCAAGACCCGTCGTTCGCTTCGTCCTTTCCACATCGTCAATCCCCCTCGTTGTATCAGTAGCTTTTTTTCGATGAAAGTTATTGTCTCATTAATGGCAGTCAGAATTCTATCATCGACGCGTTAACAGAGCGTCAACAGAACAGACGGCATCGCCGGATCAGTACATCACCAGCATCAAGAGCCGCCCGGTCCCTCCATCCAGTTCTTCCAGCGCTTTCCCGATGATGGCGCCTTCACAGTCGTTAGGGGCATCACAGCGCATGGCGTAGCCGG
>CAZAFX010000134.1:0-2503 GCA_964484895.1 uncultured archaeon
CGGTCGACGCCGTGGACGCGTCCATCGAGCTGATCGACCCGCGCACCATCTCGCCGCTCGACGCGGAGACCATCATCGAGTCGGTGCAGAAGACCGGGCGGCTGGTCGTGGTACACGAGGCGCCCAAGACCGCTGGGATGGGTGCGGAGATCGCGGCCCGGGTGGTGGACGATGCTCTGTTATATCTTGAGGCCCCGGTGGAACGTGTGACCGGATACGACGTGCCGTTCCCGCTGTTCGCACGGGAGGACGACTACCTGCCCAGTAAACAGGATATCAAGCGTGGTATCGAGCGGGTCGCGGGGTTCTAGCCGTGCCGACCGAGTTCAAGTTCCCGGACGTGGGCGAAGGTGTGACGGAGGGGACGCTCCTCTCCTGGCTGGTCGAGACAGGTGACGCGGTCGAGGAGGACGAGTCCCTCGCCGAGGTGGAGACGGACAAGGCCGTCGTCGAGGTGCCCGCACCCCATGCCGGCACCATCCAGGAGCTGCATGCAGAGGAGGGGGCGACCATCAAGGTCGGCGACGTTCTCGTCACGCTGGGAGAGGAGGGCGAGACGGCATCCGATACAGACGAGAAGGAACAGGAAGCAGCGGCGGAAGAACCCCCCGCAGACGAGGAAGAGACAGCATCCGACGCAGAGCCAGCAGCGGCCGAGGACAGCACGGATGCGGACCGGGAGAGCGAAGAAGAGGAACCGGACGAGGAGAAGCGGGAGTCCACCTCCGTGGTCGGCGTGCTGGACGAGCCCGAGGCGGAACCAGCAACGGCAGCAGAACAGGAGGACGCGGCGCCGGAAGGGCCTGCCGGGGGGACGGGCGAGCCCGTCTCCGCGAAGGGCCGGGTGCTGGCGACGCCGGCGACGCGGCGGTACGCGCGGGAGCAGGATGTCGACATCACGCAGGTGGAGGGCACCGGGCCGGGCGGCCGGGTAACCGAGGACGATATCGACCGGTTCATGAGCAGCGGCGGCGAGGCGCCGGCGCGTGAGGAGGACGCGGCGGCCGCTCCCGATCAGGAGCCGGCGGCCACGCCCGGCCCCCAAGAGGGGAAGCACGCGCGGCTGTCGGGCAATGCGGTGTTCCCGGCGCAGGACTATGACTTCGAGCAGTACGGCGCCGTGGAGCGGGAGGAGCTGTCGCGGACGCGGCGGGCGATCGGGGAGCACATGGAGCGGGCGAAGTACGTGGCGCCGCACGTGACGGCGATGGACGATGCCGACGTGACGGAGCTGTGGGCGGTGCGGGAGAAGCAGAAGCAGGTGGCGGAGGACCGGGGGGTGCACCTGACGTTCCTGCCGTTCATCGCGCAGGCGGTCATCGCGTCGCTCAAGGAGTACCCGATGATGAACGCGTCGCTGGACGAGCGGACCGGGGAGCTGGTGAAGAAGCAGTACTACAACATCGGGGTGGCGGTGGCGACAGACCGCGGGCTGCTCGTCCCGGTGCTGAAGGACGCGGACGATATGAGCATCATGGGGATGGCGAAGGCGATGGAGGAGAAGGCGGACGCAGCGCGGAACAAGGAGCTCACGCTGGACGAGATGCGGGGCGGGTCGTTCACGCTCACGAACTACGGGTCGATCGGTGGCCGGTACGGGACGCCCATCATCAACTACCCGGAGGTCGGCATCCTCGGCATCGGCACCATCCGGAAGGAGCCGGTCGTGGTCGACGACGAGGTCGAGATCCGGCGGATGCTGCCCCTCTCATTGAGCTTCGATCACCGGGTCATCGACGGTGCGTACGCCGCCCGGTTCATGAACAGCGTCATCCACCACCTCGAGGACCCGGACCTGCTGCTTATCGATGAGTGAGTGTGTGGAGGGCGTGCACAGTGGTCGTGGGTGAGGTGTCGACGGGAACGGACGTGCTGGTGGTCGGGGCAGGCCCCGGCGGCTACCTGGCCGCCATCCGGTGCGCCCAGCTCGATATGGACGTGACGCTTGTCGACCGCCGCGACCGGCTGGGGGGCACCTGCCTCAACGTGGGCTGTATCCCGTCCAAGGCGCTCATCCATGCCGCCGACCTGTACCACGAGGCGGCCGACGCAACGGATCTGGGCGTGGCGGCTGACCCCGTGCTGGACATGCCCCAGCTGCAGCGGTGGAACGACGAGGTCGTGCGGCAGCTGACGGGCGGTGTCCGGCAGCTCGAGAACCGGTTCGGTGTCGACGTGGTGAAGGGGGACGCGTACCTCCAGTCCGGCAGCCACGCACGCATCACCGACAGCGGGGACGCGGAGGCGATCGACTTCGAGCACTGCATCCTCGCCCCCGGCTCGTACCCGGTCACGCTCCCCGGTATCCGGGCGGACGGGGAGACGGTGCTGACGTCGGCGGACGCGCTGTTCCTCGAGGCGGTGCCGGACCGGATGGTGGTCATCGGCGGCGGCTACATCGGTATGGAGCTGGCGTTCGTCTACCAGCAGCTCGGGAGCGACGTGACCGTTCTGGAGGCCGGCGACCGCATCCTGCAGGGGTTCCCGGGCGAGCTCGTCGCAC
>CAZAFX010000134.1:2513-2733 GCA_964484895.1 uncultured archaeon
TCGCACCCGTCGAGGCGGCGGCGCGGGAGCGCGGGATGGATGTCCGGACCGGTGTGCGGGCCGGCGACGTGGCGGTGGACGGCGGGACCGCGACCGTGGCGCTCGAGGGCGGCGCGGAGCTGGCGGCGGAGGCGGTGCTGGTGGCGGTCGGGCGGAAGCCCGACACCGCAGACCTGGGGCTGGACAACACCGCGGCGGAGGTGGACGAGGACGGGCTCGT
>CAZAFX010000135.1:0-2715 GCA_964484895.1 uncultured archaeon
GTCAGGTGGATGTCCCGGTACCCCATCTCGCGGTCGTCCGTGCCGGGGAACGCCGCGAGCGGTGCGACGCTGCCGCCGAGCGTGTCCGCCACGAGCTGGTGGCCGTAGCAGATACCCAGCACCGGCACGTCCCTGTCGAGCGCCTGCTGCACGTACCGCTCCGTGTCGTCCACCCAGTCCTGCCGGTCGTAGACGTGGGCGGCCGACCCGGTGACGACCGCCGCGTCGTAGTCCGTCCCGTCGGGCAGGTCGCCCTTTTGCGGCGCGTACGGGTCGAACGCGATGCCCTCGTCGATCCGCTGCTGGACCTGGTCCGCGATGACCGTGGAGTAGTCGAACGCATCGCTCGGCGCGAGGCACGCCACGTCCATGCCCGCACACCGTGGAGAGAGGCTTTAATACGTGGCCCGCATTCCCGGCACGTATTTAAGGCGGTGGACCGTGTATAGGATATGGGGACGGACCGGGCGGTCGACGGCGACGCGGTCTACGCGGCCGACGGGCAGCGGTACTACCTGTTCGAGGAGACCTACGGCAGCGTGTTCCGCGACGTGGTCGATGAGCTTGCCGGCGCGGTAGCGGCCGACTACGACCCGGATGCCGTGGTCTGGATCAACAAGGGCGGCGCCAGCATCGGGCCCCGGGTTGCCCACTTCTTCGACGAGCTCCCGGCCGGGAGCGTGACGGCGGACAGCTACACTGACCTGCAGCAGCAGGACCGCGTCGACATCTACGACGCCGCCCTGGACGACGTGTCCGGGAACGTGCTGCTGGTGGACGACATCGCGGACTCCGGGCGCACCTTGGCTGCGGTCGAGGACCTGCTCCGTGACACGGCGGGTGTTGACGACCTCCGCACCGCGACCATCCACGTCTCCGCCGGCTGCCAGCACCCGCCCGACCACGCCTACGAGCGCGTACCCGAGGATGTCTGGGTGGTCTATGAGTGGGAGGAGCTGCCGGCAGCGCTCACAGACCCCCGCGACTGACCCCGAACTGTTTTTATTTTACGGACACAACAATACTGGTATGGCGCGGTCGCAGCGGCGGTGGATCAACGACGATGCGGCGTGGGCAGAGGCGGCCTACCGCCAGGTCGCCGAGCAGTACGATGTGGCGGCCGGGTGGGCGGTGCAGGGCGCGTTCCAGGACCGCGATGCGCCGTGGGGAGATGCGGACCGGCGGCAGGAACGTGCAGAGACCGCGCTGCCGCGGGTCGACGACCGGTTCCGGGCGGGCCGGTACGACCACCCGGCGGTTGATGCGCTGTACTCGACCGTCGCACGGCAGGACGATGCGGTGGAGGGCCGTGAGGGGACGGCGCACGAACTCTACCAGGATATCGACCGGCGGCTTGCGGCCTTTCCCGCGTTCGAGGCGGTGTCCCAGGACACCGTGCTGGCGGAACTCCCGGACGCCATCGTCATCGACGAGGGCATGCTTGGGGGGATGCTGGGGAAGCAGACGCAGGACCTGAGCGGGTACGTCGATGCCGCCTCAGCGAGCGAAGCATACCAGGAAGCGATGGACGCCACCATCGACGACGCGGAGGTGCTCCGGGGCGACCGGGACAGCTTCCCCTGGACGGCCGGCTTCACGCTGCTGGACCAGGCGGCAGCCTGTAACGCGAACGGCGCTGACATCGACGTGTACTACCCGTCGCGGACGCTCCGGCACCTGACCCTGTGGACCAGCTACGGCATGGGCGGAGCGGCCGAACTGCAGGAACAGCTGCAGGCCGTGGCGGACCCGTTCCCTGTCGACACCGACCTGCAGTATATCGCCGACGACCGGGCACAATCCAAGGACGAGGACGCTCGCATCGCCGAGTTCGCCCACGAGCACAACGCCGTGGTCCTCACCCACGATAACGACTTCCGCTACCTCGAGCAGCGCGGGGCGGTCGAGTTTACCCCCGTCACCCCGGATGTCGCGCTTGCAGCGCTGTGGCACGCCCGGCAGACGCTGGACTAGCCCAGGAACCGGTCCAGCCCCTGTCGCGGCTCCGCAAGGTCGACGGTCATCCCGTCCTCCGCTGCCATGATATCCACGTCCGTCTCCGCCGCCAGCCAGTCCATCTCCTCCTGCACACCGCTGTAGATGAGCGCAGCCCCGAAATGCTGCAGCACCGCAGCCTCCGGCGACACCGCGTCCAGCACCGCGGCGACATCCTCCGTGTTCAGATGGCCCTTCCAGTCCCGCTCGCGCGGTCGCATATGGTTGATGACGAGCACGTCGCACTCCTGGAAGAACGCTGCAAGCCCGTCGAACAGCTCCGTGTCGGAGACGAACCCGGCCCGCGTCTCCCCGTCGTCCAGCGTGAACGCGACCGTCCGTGGATCGGAGTGATGCACCGCCAGGCAGTCCATGGTGAACGGTCCGACCGACAGCCGGTCGCCGTCCTCCAGCACCGTCGTGGACGCGACCAGCTCCTGGTGGAACCGGTCCAGCGGCGCCGCGATCTCCGCCCCGTACGTCCCCTCCCCCGTCGCGTACCGGTCCGGCAGTATAGCACCCTCGAACACCGACGCCGCCGCCAGCAGCCTGCCCCGCTCGTCGTGACCGCCGTCGGTCATCGCCTCGATGACGGCGTGCATGTCGCCGCAGTGGTCCAGGTGCGCATGCGTCACCAGCACTGCATCCAGCTCCTCCAGCGCCACGCCCGCGCGCCGTGCATGCACCAGCGCGCCCGGCCCCGGGTCGACCAGCATGGAG
>CAZAFX010000136.1:0-2711 GCA_964484895.1 uncultured archaeon
TGGGCGTCGCCGCCGACCGTGAGGAGTGTGCCGGGGCTGTTGGTGCCGATGCCGACGCTGCCCCCCGAGGTGACGTAGACGCCCTCGTTGTCACCGTCATTGGTCAGCCAGTTCCCGTTCAGCTGCAGGTTGCCCGCCATCGTGTCACTGCCGTCCCGCTCCAGGAATTCACTCGCCTCCTGTCCGTCCACCCTGTCGGCGTCGATGGCGCCCTCGTTGACGTTCAGCGTGCCGCCGCTGTAGCCGAGCGCGTTGCCGGCGATGCTACTGTCGATGGCTGCTGAATCCACCGCGCTCCCACTCCCGATCGTCAGCGTATCCGATATGTTCCCGTCGGTGAGCGGGTTGTTCATATCGAGTGCGCCGACGTTGTCGACCATGTTGCCCTGCATGTTGAGGTCGCCAACCATGGAGTCCCCCGTCCGGTTCACGAACTCGTTGAACGATGCGCTCGACGATGAGGCACAGACGTAGCTGCCGTCCGGGTTGACCGACTGGATGAACTCACCGGGAGAACATGCGCCACCGCCGCTTCCCGGGGAGCCGGCGAAGAAGTTCGTGAGCTGTCGGACATCGTTGATATCGTTGCTGCTCATGTTGAGGTCACCGCTCATCACGTCGCCCGATTCGTTGACGAACACGTCGTTGGTGATCTCCACGCACTCGTAGCTGCCGTCCGGGTAGACGCGGCCGACCGCGGAGTTGCCGCCACAGGTCGGGGCGAAGAAGCCGTTGATGCTGTTCCCGCGCATATCGAGATTGCCGCCCACGCTGAGCGTCGTCCCGTTCGGGTTCACCCACGGCAGACTGGTGATGTTGTACCCGGTGTCATCCGGGTTGTTGGCCATGTCGAGGTATGTGTCAGTTGGATGGATGTGGGAGAGCGGGTGTGACGGCGTCTGGGCAGTGGCCGATACCGTGAAGGCCAGCGAGACGAGGCCGGCCAGGACCGCGGACCGGTAAAGGACGCCCATTGTCCCTGTCTTCTTGACTGTGTTTAAAATACCTTCTGGCTGCAGCCGGTCACTGGACGTTGATGCGGCCGCGGCCGATGCGGTCACCTGCAGCGTTGCTGACAGTGTAGTACGTGATGCCGCTGAACTGCATCGTGAGCGTCTCACCGGGAGCGACCGTCTCGGTGCCGTCGATGCGGTCGAACGACAGTGAAACCGTATCCGGTCGCCGGTTCCGCCACCGGACCGTGCCGCCGACATCGACCGTGACCCGGGCCGGTGCCACACCGTCGCTGTCAATCGTGACCGTGGCGTCGGCCGGTGCGTCGGTCACCTGCCCGCGCTCCTCGTCAGCGCCCGCGTAGTCGGCGGGCGGCTGGTCGCCATCAGGCCCGTCCGCCGGCTGCATGAGGACGACGGTCGTTGCAGCGACCGCGATGAGGCCGATCACCAGGATGAGAACGGCGGGACGGCGGCGCCAACCGCCGGCGGTGTCCGCCGGCACCCCTGCCGCATCCGGAGCGGCCGTATCATCGCGGGCGGTGTCTCCATCCTGTTCGACGGCGGCATCCGCCGCACCGGACTCCTTTGCATCGGTGTCGGCCGCTGCGTCGGCGTCCTGTTCGTCGTCACCGTCCGGCATGGATGGTGTGTGGGAGATGCCGCCTTTTGAGTGCTCCGGTACGCAGCGTCAGTTCGTCGCCGTGGCGTTGGCGTCGTAGGTGCAACCGGTGACCTGTTCGAGGTCCGCCACCGTCTTCAGGCCCGGCTGGAGCTGGCCGTTCAGCTCCCAGACCACGCCGTTCTGGACGACCTGCTGCTGTACCTCCTGCGATTCACCCGTGCCGCCGAAGATGGCGTCGAGCCCGTTGATACCGCCAAGAAGCTGAATCTGGGCCTGCGTGACGCGGGTCTGCTGGGCGAGCTGCTGGCTGTTACCGAGCACGCCGTACAGCGTTGCACCGCTGCCGTCGAGGCAGGAGATGAAGTCGTTGCGAGCCTCCTGGCGCTGCCGGTAGTCCGCGATGGGCACCATGTTCTGGATGAGATACTTGCCGTCCTGCGTCACGTAGTAGTCGGTGACCTGGTCGCCCTGCCGTAGCGTGACCTTGTCGAGGCTGTCGCCGAACGGCTCGACATCCATGACCTCGAGCTGGTTACCGGTCGTCAGGCCGACCGTCTCCTTCACGACCTGCCCGGTCGGAGTCCCGGTGGCGATGCGGTCCTGGACCGCCAGCGCGCCGCCACCGACGGCGACGAGGAGTGCTGCGGCCACCACGACCGGCGTCCGGTTCATATCCAAACCCCGCTCATGGAGATTTAAAAAGGTGGCCGGGATGCGTCGCTCCCGGTCAGTGACCAACGGCGCGTGCGCGGCGATGACGGGCGCATCATTGATTTAAACCCGCGGCAGCAGTATGGGGTGTATGCTGCGGTACCGCGCCGGCATCCTTCTGCTCTTGGTGGCAGGGTGCGGGTCGCTGGCGGGCGCGGTCTCCTATGATACGTACACGGGGCAGGACTGGCTGTACGGCGATTTCTCTGGTACAGTCGTGGATGGGTCGGCGCTGGCGCTCAGTGGCGGGCAGGACGCTGGAACCTACCGGTCCGATATATTTGATGCGGGCGACGCGTACGCGTGGGACGAGGTCGTGGTGTCGTCGGACCTGAACGGGGGTAGCGCCTCCCTGACGGTGTCCGTGTCCCGCAACGGGTTCGACACGGCGCTCACACGCGCGATCAGTGATGCCGTGTCCG
>CAZAFX010000137.1:0-1594 GCA_964484895.1 uncultured archaeon
AACCGGGTCGTCCTTGCCGACGTACTCGCCGGCGACGTCCACCAGCTTCTCGGTGGAGACGGACGCGACCGGTTCCGTGTGGTCGTTCTTGTTGCCCTCGCGCGGGTAGACGCGCTTGATGACGTACCGGCCCGGCGCGCCGATGAGCGCGAGGAGCTCGTGCATGTCCTCCGGCATCTCCAGCATGATCTTCCGGTTCTCCTTGATGTCCCAGACCTCGAACCGGAACCCCTCGTTCATGGACGGGTCGATGACCAGGCCGGCGGTCGTGAACGGGTCGCCGAACATCTTGTAGATCGGCATGTTGAACGCGCCGGGTTCCGTCTTGTCCATCCCGAACACCACGACCGGGTCGCTCGGCCGCTCCGTGAACTCCAGCTCCGCCGCGCCCGGCCCGAGCCCGCGGACGTTCCCGGAGAACGCGTCCGAGAGCAGGTCCTGGCCGGCGCCGTACAGCTTCAGCTCCTCCGCCTTCTCCGTCCCGTCCTGGAACGCGTCCCACGCCAGCTCGTGGATCTTCTGGCTGTCCTGCCCCTGGCGGTGCGTCATGATCAGCTGGAGGTCGTCGCCCGCGTTGGTGACGTGGAAGTCCTCCAGGATGTCGCCGTGTTTCTCGAGGTACGCTTCGACCTGCTCGTCCACCGCCGGGTGCGTGCTGGAGTGGCCCACGTACCCGCCGATGTCCGCCTTGATGACCGAGACCGTGATTTTGCTCATCGCAACCACCTGTAATACACAGTAACACGGGCCGGTCGGTCTTTAAAAGTGTCAGTGACGGCCGGTCACCGCCGGTGATCGATCGCCAGCTGCTTGCTCCGGTCCACGTCCGGCTGCGTGTACGGGTCCACGCCGGCCAGCTCCGCGAGGTGCACGGCGGCGTACTGCAGCAGCGCCACGAACGCGCCCATCGTCTCTGGCGTCAGTGCGGGCAGCTTCAGAGTGACGTACGGGTGGTCGTCCTCCTCCAGCGCGTCCCGTACACCGGCGTACTCTGCGTGCAGCGCGCGGTCGAGGTGCTGCCCGTCCATCGCGGCCAGGTCGCGGCCGCGGAGCTCGATGTCGGCGAGGTCGGCCGGCACGGTCAGTGCGTCGTCGTGCGTGCTGTCCGCGGTCACCAGCACCGGCAGCACGTCCCGCGGGCCTCCGACGATGCGCTGCAGGGTGTGGTGCTGGAACTCGGGCCCGGTGTCGCCCAGCACCGTCACGCCGTGGCCGTTCTTCCCGGCGGTCTCGTGGATGAGCTGGGTGATGAGTGGCAGGGTACCGCCGAGCGCTGACGGGTAGAGCCCGAGGAAGGCGGTGTCGTAGCCGTTCCCCGCGGCGGCGTGCAGGAGGCCGGCAAGCCGCTTCGCGGCCGTCTCGTCGGCCGGGTGGAGCGCGTCGTACGCGTTCCGGGCGCCGCGGCGGATGCCGGCGACGTCCATCCCGGCGACCGCGGCCGGGGCCAGCGCCGTCTCCGCGGTGCCGGAGAACCGGCCGCCGAGCGGCGGGTGCGGGACGTGGTCGCAGCCCTCCTGCTGCACGATGCGGTGGAGGGTGGCGTCGTTCGGCGTCGTGACGGCGGCCATCGGGAAGCCGTGGTCCCGCAGGTAGA
>CAZAFX010000137.1:1604-2682 GCA_964484895.1 uncultured archaeon
GGCTTCGATGACGCCGACCGTGGTACCGGACTTGCTGACCGGCATGACGAGCGTCTCCGCCGGGTCGTACCGGTCCGCCACGGCGTGGAGCCGGTCCGGGTCCATCGTCGTCACGATCTCCGTCTCCACGCCGGGCTGCAGGGCGCCGCGGTAGGCGCGGAACGAGGTGACGGAGCCGCCGTTCCCCACGACGACGAGCGCGTCGACCGTGTGCGCCGCCGCCAGCACAGCTCCGCGACCGCCTCCATGTCAGGGTCGTGAGTGGCGAACGGGGCCGGATTCGTGCTGCAGGCGGCGGTGTCCGCCGCGTCGAGGTGGGCCGCGTCGATGTCCACATCCATCGCGGAGGTGTGCGTGCCGCGGCGTTAAAAACGTGCGTGGCAGTCATCCCGTGACCGCGCGGGGTCGGCGCCAGACGATGACGGCGACGGCGGCGAGCAGGAGCAGGAGGTATGACGGGGTGAGGCCAGGGGCGGAGACGGTGACGGGGTCGAACAGACCCTGGACGCGGATCTCGATCTCGTCGGAGCTGGAAAGCTGCGTCGTGCTGGAGTTGACCGTGCCGACCATGGTCCGCTGCCCGATGCTCGTGCCCTGCACGGTCAGGTTCAGGGTCCGGGTGCCGTTCGATGCGACGGTGACCCGGCACTGTTCGGCGGGGCCGCCGGTAAGGCATTCTGGCGGGTAGAACAGCTCCATCACGCGTGCTTCCTCGACGGCCGGCCCGGTGAACGTGACGGTCATGAGGTCGTCGACGGGCAGCGGGTTGACGACCGTCACCTGCAGCGAGGTGTTGTCGTCGATGCGGACCGAGCGCAGGTCCCGGTCGAACCCCTGTGCCGCGACCGGGGACGCTAGGACGAGGAGGGCGACGGTGACTGCGATGGCGGGGCGCCACGAGGAGGCCATGGGTAGAGGTGGCGGCCGCCTCCACTTAAGAGTTTGCTCCAGAGGCCGGCTGTTCCAACATTTATAATGGTTCAGCGCCCCGGGGAGACTGCAGCGGGGTGGAGCAGCCAGGAGTGCTCGTCGGGCTCATAACCCGGAGGTCGGTGGTTCAAATCCACCCCCCGCTATG
>CAZAFX010000138.1:0-2562 GCA_964484895.1 uncultured archaeon
CGCCCCCGTGCAGCCCCTGTGTAGTCGGCCGCCACAATCTTTATATAAATGTTTTGGGAGGCGGTGTCAGCCCGCGGTGGCACATGGCGCCGGCACGCTTAAAGGGCTGCACCCGTCAGTCGGACCCATGCGCGGCATCGACGACCTGGTCGACCAGATCCAGCAGCGGGAGGAGGAGAAACGGGCAGCGGCGGACCGTATCCGCACCGAGGCCGGCTCCACCCTGTTCCAGAACGGTGGCACCGTCGAGGACAGCCTGCTGCAGGATGTCAACGCGGCCGCGCTGGACGACCTGACCGTCGCCGGCGTCGACGGTGGCTGCGCCCGGCAGGCGTTCCACGGCATCGACGTCATCATGGTCCGGGCCCTCGCCGCCCTGTTCACGTACACTGACGGCACACTCGACGACGCCACGTACCACCCTGACCCGTCTCCCACGCCGCGCGTCGAGCATGTGACCCGGAACCTGCCACGCACCGCGATGGACCGGCTCACCACGCTCCACCGGCTCCGGGAGGAGGTCGAGGCCGCTGCCGCGGCTGCGGCGGACGCGGACGTCGTCCTGCTGGACGGCGCGCTCCTGCCCCAGGCCCAGGACCGGCCGGGGGAGGGCGACCTGCAGGACCGGTACGAGGCCGTGCTCGACCACTACCGCGACCTGTACGGCCACGACGGCTTGCTCGTGGGCGTGGTGGAGGACACGCGCAACGCCCGCATCTGCGATGTCCTGCAGCAGAACGGGTTCGCCGACGCCGTCCTGGCCGAGACCCGCGACAGTGCCCTGCTCGACTACGTCATGGAGGCGGGGGAACGCACCTTGCTGCTCCCGTACGCCGACGGCGACCACCCCGTCGCGCAGGACCTGGACGTGGCCGATGACGTCTACACCTGCTACCTGAAGACGACCCCCAAGGACCGGCCCATCCGGCTCGACATCCACGCGCCTGGCGACCCGTCGGCGACGGCGGACCGCGCCGCCGGCATCGTCCACGCGCTCGCCGGCGGCAGCACCAGCTACGGCATCCCCGCCCCGCTCATCGAGGCGGACCAGCGCGCCAAACTGGAGCAGCACGAGGTCGAACTCGTCACGAAGCGCATCGAATCCCGGCTCGCCCACCTCTCCGGCACGCAGTCGCTCCGCCGCGACCGCCGCCCGTTCTAGCGCCGCGCCACGACCGCCACGGCCACGAGCAGCACCGCAACCAGGTACGGGACCGTCAGCCCGGGGGCCTCGTACTGCTGCCGCGGCCGCCGGACGATGACCGACATCGTGTCGGTGAACCGCTCCTCCGTCTCCAGACTCCGCCCCCGCACCGTGACACTCGTCGTGCACGTCTCCGCGGTACACTGTGCGCCTGACACCCGGAGCTCGACGGTCCGAGTGGCGTCCCCGGAGATGTCCACCGTGATGCGCTCCCCTGTCTCGGTCGTCGCCGTCCCGTTCCCACCGGCCAGCGCCGCTGTCGCGTGCGTCTCCCCGGTGGACACCGAGAGCTCGTACGTGTCCCCCTCATCCAGCGGGTTGGACAGCGCCACCGCGGTCGCCCGCTCCGCACCCAGCGTCACCGCCATCTCCTCGCTCCGGATGTCCACGCGATCCGTCTGCGCAGCAGCCGCCGGGAGCAGGACCAGGATCGCCACGGTCAGGACGAGCAGCCGCATCGGTGGCTGGTAATGCCACCCGTCCACTTAAATAGCCGGCACATGGGCGGTCGCGCATCCGGTCCGCAGCAGCCGCCGGACGGGCGGAAACGGTGATACGGCACGCCCCCCTCATCCTTTTTATGCTCCCCTACCGACCAGTGGCGTATGACGGAGCCTGTCGGCACCATCATCTCGTCGGAGGAGACGCCGACGCCCACGGACGTGCACTTCGTGCTGAACCAGCCGGTGAAGCAGGGCCATTTCGTCGCGTTCGATGCGGAGGAGGGGCGCGCCATCGCGCGGGTCGCGAACGTGGTCAAGACGAACCGGTATTTCATGCAGGCGGAGTCGGTCTCGGAGTACGAGAAGGCCGGGACATCGCTGGACAGCGTGCTGCCGACCGATGACTGGGAGTATCTTGTCGGCGAGGGGGTGGTGCTCGGCGTCTACGGGGATGATGGCCTCATCAAGCGCCCGAGCTTCCCGCCCAGCCCCGGGACGGATGTGGAGACCGCGGACCCGGCCCGGCTGCAGGACTTCCTCGGGCTGGTGGACGACGGCATCCACATCGGCGACGTCCAGTTCCACGACCTGAACGCGTCGTTCGACCTGTCGAAGATGTTCCAGAAACACCTCGCCATCCTCGCCCAGACCGGTGCCGGCACGTCGTACTTCGCATCGATGCTACTGGAGGAGCTGCTGGACCGTGACCCGGACCAGGGCCAGCTCGCGGTCGTGGCCATCGACCCGCATGGAGAGTACAGCGGGTTCGCGGAGGATGAGCAGTACATGGACCGGGTCAAGGTGTACCGCGACACCGATATCCAGATCGGGATGCCGTCCCTGACCGCCGGCCGCCTCGCACAGTACTTCTCCGATGTCTCCGCGGCGCAGAAGCGGGAGATGGACAAGATACTC
>CAZAFX010000139.1:0-318 GCA_964484895.1 uncultured archaeon
CGACCCCATCTGCGGGACAATCCCGTCGGGAACGAAAGCCAACTTCTTGAACGCGCACTACTTTTTGAACAAAGCCGGTGGGCCGTGGGGGGGCGGAGGCAACGCGGCACAGTTTTATTGTTCGGTCCGCCGGGTGCCGGCATGCCCGGCCCCCGCACCGCCGTGGACGCCATGACGGTCCACGTGTTCGTGGCGACCGCGGCCGCGCTCACCACGCTCTGGGGCCTGGTGATCAACGCCTCGTTCGGCGGCTGCCGGTTCACGCTCTCGACCCTATCCGCCTGCCTCAGCCTCGACCCGTACCGGAGCCCCCACTGG
>CAZAFX010000139.1:328-2559 GCA_964484895.1 uncultured archaeon
TTCGCCCTCGGGATCGGCCTCCTCCGCGCCTACCGCCACCACGCCCTCCGGTGACCCGCCGCACACCGCGGGCCGGCCGCGAGGCGGCACCGGACCAGCCGCTCGATGGCGCTGACGGCGCCACCCCAACCTTTAAATACAACTTTTACTACTTATTAGTAAATAATGAATGCCGGGCGCGGTGCGGGAGCGGTGATGGCGGAGGCGCCGAACGAGCGGGCGGCGCTGGGGGGCGTCGTGGCAGACTATCTTGCGGAGGAGGGTGCGGTGCTGGATGTGGGGTGCGGGCCGGCGCATCCGTCCGTGGCGCTGCCGTACGATGTCGAGGCGGCGGCGGACTACGGGGATGTGCTCCCGGACGACTACGTGCTGATCGATACGTGCAACCCGACGCATGATACGGGGCGGCTGCACGCTCGGGAGCTGGACGGGCTTGACGTGGACGCCGTGAACAGCATGGTGGCGGACCTCGGGCTTGACACCCCTGCGTACACGGTGGTCGACGGGGTGACGCAGATGCTGACGTATCACACCGGCCACCACATCGACCGGGAGCGGTACGACCGCGAGCAGTGGGACCGGCGCGCCGCAGCGGTCTGGGCGTCCAACCTGTCGGCGATGGACGTGGACGCGGTCGGGATGACCGAACGGGTGATACGGCCGGGCAGCAAGGGGGAGTCGGTGTTCGGCATCGACGCGGCAGCGGACATGACGACGTGCAGCGGGGAGATCTCACAGGCGCTTTTCGACCATCTCGCCGACGAGCTGGACGGCCGTGGCTGGGACGTCGATACCGGGTACGACGACGGGTACGGGCTGTTGCTCGCCGACCGGTGACGGCCGGTCGTCAGTCGAGGCCGAGGGCATCCATGTAGGCCGGGAGGACGTCCGCGACCAGGACATCCGCGGCGTGGGCGGTGGCCGGGGCGTCGTCCCGGAGCGCCTGCACCTGGCAGTGGTATGTGGCGACCGCGTCCGCGGGGCCGTCGTAGGCGTCGGCGGTGTCGCGGAGGCGGCTGCCGAGTGCGCCGGCCTCCATGCCGAGGCCGAACCGGTCCACGTCGCGGCGGTCGGCGTAGGTGTCGAGAAGCGGTTCGAGGCAGTTGTCGTCGCGGCGGCGGGGATGGGCGGCGTTGAGGTCGTCCCAGTAGGCGTCCGCGAGCCGCTGCTGCGCGGTGTCGTCGAGGGCAGTGAGGCGGTGAACGGTGTCGGCGGCCGTCATGGCAGAGCGTGGGGCGGGGAGCGATTTAAGCGTGGCGGCCCGCGGCAGGATGAGCGGAGGGAAAAGGAGGGCCGCGTCAGCCCCAGCCCGGCACCTTTTCAGCGCCGGTTACGGTCCGCCCATCCACGACCTAGGTGGACTGTCCCCGGCACCTCCGAGGAGGCCCGCAGGGCCTTGGTCCACCGCCTCTCCAGTGTCGCTTTGCGTGGTCGGACCACACCTTGTGTTGGTCTGACGCGGCTGCACCCCCCTGTTGTATACAAAGATTTAAATATATATTGATATGGGGGTCGCGCACTGAGTATAACAGTTATTATAATACGTGCGTTCAGTCTTCGGTGTTCCTGTTGTGTGTTTGCCCGTGTCGGGTGAGGAGTTCGAGGCCGCGGTCGTGGAGGCGGTCGTCGTCGAGGGACGTGATGTCGTACTGGCGGTGGTTGCGGGCGGCGCTGGCGATGCGGTAGTCGTGGGCGTCCAGGGTGTCGAGCACGGCCTGGAACGGCTGTGGGTCCAGGAGTCCGGGGTGGGTCTCGAGGTAGAGGATGTCCGGGGGGCTGGCGGCGAGAGTGTTCTGCATGCCGCGGAGCGCCTGGTATTCGGAGCCCTGGATGTCGAGGCGGACGGCGGCGACCGCGTCCGGCGGGATGTCGTGGCCGGCGAGGAAGGCATCGATGGTGGTGCCGGGGACGGTGATGGTGTCCGTGATGGTGGTGTCCGGGAGGCCGGTGAAATGGGGGCTGTCCATGTGGTTCTTGTAGGGGGCGTCCGCGAGGCGGACGCGGACGTCGCCGGGCGCGTCGGTGACCGCGGCCTGGTGGACGGTGACGCGGTCGTCGACGCCGTTCAGTGCAGCGCTCTCGCGGAGGAGGGCAGCGTTCCGGGGGTCGGGTTCGATAGCGTGGATGCGGGCGTCGCTGCGGGTGTCGGCCGCGAGGAGCGTGTAGTAGCCGATGTTGGCGCCGATGTCGACGAGGACCGGTTCGTCGGCGTCGAGCGACCGGAGGGCGCG
>CAZAFX010000140.1:0-2554 GCA_964484895.1 uncultured archaeon
TCCTCGACACCCTGATCGCGATGGGTACGCTTTCTCCCGACGCCGACAGGGAGACGATGGGCGACGTCATGGAACTCGCGATCGAGGACGCCCGCGGGCAGGACATCGAGCAGTACCGCGTCAATCGCATCCTCACGCAGGTCGAGGACACGATCTACGAGTTTCCCTTCCGGCTGCCCCGCGACCTCGCGCTCGTGATGCGCGTCGCCACCGTCGTCGAGGGGGTCTGTGTCACGCTGGACGAGGATTTTGACTTCATCAGCGTGGCGACTGACTACCTGACCGAGCAGGGCTACCGCGAGGAGAGCGTCCGCCAGATCGTCGAGGACGCGGGCGAGCAGGTCCGGGAGGCGGCCCGCGCGTCGATCACAATCCCCCCGAAGCTCGATCGCGTGCTCAACCGGGCCGACCGGGGCGACCTGACCGTCCGGGCGGAACTCCGGGATCCGAACGGCCTGCTCGACAGGCTGGCGCGCCGCCTCGTCTACGGCCTCGTGCTCGCCGCGTCGATCGTCTCGGCGGCACTGTTGTATCCCGACGCCCGGCTCGTGGCGGCCGCGCCGCTCGGTCTCGCGCTCGTCTCGCTGTTTTTCCTGTACCGGTCGCTCCGGACGTCTCGGGGCATCCGCGCACAGCCACAGTTCACCCGGCAGGCGATGCGGGAGCGCCGCGAGGCGGACGGCGAGGAGGGCGAAGAGTGATTCATAGGGTCGGTTGTAACGTTTTACCGGTCCGACCGCAGGACTGCGTGCGGTCGATCCGGAAATGGCTTACAACCGACCCTATCACCGCCTCCACCGTCTCCCCGATCGAAAGAAGGTCTCCCGGGGACGATCACGTCCGGGGACCGTCGATCCGCAAACGGTACACGATCGACCCTATCAGGGAGCGCGGGACGTCGCGAGGTCGGTCCCCAGTTCCTCGAGGAACCGTCCGGCGTGCTCGACGTGTGGCAGGAGGCGGGCGTTCTCGAAGACGACGAGCCTGGCGTCGGCGGCCTCCGCGAGGTCCCGGCCGTACGACAGCGGCGTGATGTCGGCCGCTCGACCCCACACGAGGGTGATCGGAACCGCACAGGCCGCGAGCGTCGCGCCGAGGTCGACCGCGGGGTCGAGGTATCCCGAGACGAAAGACGCCGGGGCGAAGCGCGCGCCCGGCTGGTGGGCCGCCCGCCACTGGTAATCCACCCGATCGGGGTCGATCTTCCCGGGATCGAAATACGAGTGGTCGGCGCTGAAGTGCCGGATCGAGGGTTTGCTCGCGATTAGATTGAACGCGGCGGTCCCCAGGACGGGCGTCCGAAGGAGGGTCCTGAGCCGTCCGCGACGGATCCCCACCGTCGTCGCCGTGGGGCAGACGAGGACGAGTTTCGAGAAGACGCCCGTCTCGCGCTGGGCGACCGCGGCGTAGGCTCCCGACAGCGAGGACGCGACGCAGGTCGCCCCGGGTGCCACGTCGTCGGCGAACTCGCGGACGAAGTCGGCGTACAGGTCCGCATCGTAGTCGATCGGCGGGCGGTCGGACCGGCCAAACCCCGGGAAGTCCGGGGCGACGACGTGATGCTCTTCGGCGAGTCGCCCGGCGATCGGCTCGAACTCGTGGCTCGTCCCCGCCGCGTTCATGCCGTGCAGGAGCAGGATCGACGGCGCGTCCGCGTCCCCGAGTTCGGTGTACGCCACGTCCATCCCGCGCCAGCGGTACGTGCGCCCGCTGCCCGGAAGTGGCGGGTCCAGATCCCCCGCTCGCCACGTCAGGATCGCGTTCCCGGCTGCCGTGATCCCCGCCGATCCCGCCAGCGCGAGAAGTCCCTTTCGCAGGTTCATACGATGGCTTCGCCACGAGCGTGCTTATATGATGGGGGCGAGGACGCACATCGGGCGGGATAGGGGTGTTCGAAAGCGTTTACCAGGCCGATCGCACGCCGTACCGCGGTCGATCCTGTAATGACTTTCGAACACCCCTAGAGTAACGACCGGTTATCCGAATCCGCACTGGACGCCATCGGAATAAATCGGGGATTACCTTAGTAGGCGGAGCTTTGAGTGACCGATGGGGCTGGCTACTCCGTTCAGCACTATTCCGGTGTCGTCGTGGCGTGAACCGACAGCCCCTTCCTCCCCGTACTCGGTTTTTAATGACGCCGAGTCGGTGTTTTCCACCATCTTACTGCGAAATTAACGAGCAGTATTTAAGTATGGACGGGATGACGGGTGACGTATGAGTCGGTCGGAAGATGACTCCGGAGACCCGCAGGCGATCATCCACAAGCGAATCCTCGACGTCGCGGAGGAGAACCCCGACGCGTCGCTGGAAGCGATCGCCGAGACGGTGACTGGAGCCCCGATCGAACTCGTCGAGCGGGTTCTAAAGAAGTACGGCGATCCGGGCGAAAACGCGGCGGACGGCACCGAGACTGATACGGGAACAACCATGTCTGAAGGAGAACGGACGGAAGAAACAGTCACGGACGAGAGCACGCCGGAAGACTCCGACGGCGACGCGGGGGTACCGGACCGATCGGAGCTGTCGGACAAGCAGTTCGAGGCGTTGCGCC
>CAZAFX010000141.1:0-2552 GCA_964484895.1 uncultured archaeon
AGGAGTGGGCGTTCGAGCCGACGGTCGAGGAGGGCGACGAGGTCGCGGCCGGCGACGTCGTCGACGCGGTCGAGGAGCGCGGGAAGACCCACCGCATCCTCGTCCCGCCCGACAGGGAGGGCACGGTCGCATCGGTCAAGGAGGGCGACGTCACCGTGGAGGACACCGTGGTCGAGCTCGAGGACGGCACCGAGCTGTCCCTGATGCAGGAATGGCCCATCCGGGAACCGCGTCGCGTCGAGGAGAAGCTGGACCCGGAGGTGCCGCTGGTGACGGGGCAGCGGGTGCTGGACGCACTGTTCCCGCTGGCCAAGGGCGGCGTCGCCGCCATCCCGGGCGGCTTCGGCACCGGCAAGACGGTGACCCAGCAGCAGCTGGCGAAGTGGAGCGATGCGGACATCATCGTCTACATCGGCTGCGGGGAGCGCGGGAACGAGATGACCGAGGTCCTCGACGAGTTCCCCGAACTCAACGACCCGTGGGCGGAGGGCGACAAGAAGCTGATGGAACGCACCGTCCTCATCGCGAACACATCCAACATGCCGGTCGCCGCCCGCGAGGCAAGTATCTATACCGGCATCACCATGGCGGAATACTTCCGCGACCAAGGCTACAGCGTCGCGCTGATGGCCGACTCCACCTCCCGGTGGGCGGAGGCCATGCGGGAGATGCCCGGGGAGCGGGGCTATCCAGCGTACCTCGCGTCCCGGCTCGCCGAGTTCTACGAGCGGGCCGGCCGCGTCACGCCGCTGGGCCCGGACGAGCCCGGCTCCGTCTCGGTCATCGGCGCGGTCAGTCCGCCGGGCGGGGACTTCACCGAGCCGGTGACGCAGAACACGCTGCGCGTTATCAAGACGTTCTGGGCGCTGGACAAGGAGCTGGCGAACAAGCGGCACTTCCCCGCCATCTCGTGGACGGACTCGTACTCCGGCTACGAGGACGTCCTCCGCGACCACTACGAGGAGGAGGTCGACGAGGAGTGGGGCGACCGCATCCGCGTCGCCAAGGAGCTGCTGCAGGAGGACGAGCAGCTCCAGGAGACCGTGCAGCTCGTCGGGAAGGACGCGCTGCCCGAGGAGCAGCAGCTGACGCTGGAGACGGCGCGGATGGTGAAGGAGTTCTTCCTCCAGCAGAACGCGTTCCACGACGTGGACACGTTCTGCGAGCCGGAGAAGACCGCGGAGATCCTCAAGGTCGTGCTGGACTTCGGCGACAAGGCGGAGGAAGCCATGGAGCGCGGTGCGACGCTGGACGCGATCATGGACGCGGAGTCCCGGCAGATGATATCAAACATCAAGTTCGAGGAGGACTACGAGTCGTTCATCGGCGACATCCGGGACCAGATGGACGACGACTTCGCGGAGCTGGGTGCATAACATGGCTGACGACGTCAAGGCAGAGTACAGGACGGTCGAGGAAATCAAAGGCCCGCTCATGTTCGTCAAGGAGACCGAACCCGTCGCCTACGGCGACATCGTCGAGATCCAGACGCCGGAGGGCGAGACGCGGCGGGGCGAGGTTCTGGAGACCTCCCAGGACACGGTCGTCGTCCAGGTATACGAGGAGACACGCGGCCTCGGCCGCGACGCCTCGGTCAAGTTCCTCGACGAGAACGTGAAGATGCCGGTCACCGAGGACCTGCTCGGCCGCATCCTCAACGGCCGCGGCGACCCCATCGACGACGGCCCGGAGATTATCCCGGACGAGGAACGGGACATCGTCGGCAAGGCGATGAACCCGTACAGCCGCCAGCTCCCGGAGGACTTCATCCAGACCGGCATCTCCGCCATCGACGGCATGAACACGCTGGTCCGCGGGCAGAAGCTGCCTATCTTCTCCGGCTCGGGCATGCCGCACAACGAGATCGCCCTCCAGATCGCGCGGCAGGCCGAGGTCGTCGGACAGGACGAGGAGTTCGCTGTCGTCTTCGCCGGCATGGGCATCACCAACGAGGAGGCCCAGAAGTTCATGCGCGACTTCGAGGAGACCGGCGCACTGGACCGGTCCGTCGTCTTCCTCAACCTCGCTGACGACCCGGCCGCGGAGCGCATCGTCACACCCCGCATGGCGCTGACCACGGCGGAGTACCTGGCGTTCGACAAGGGCATGCACGTCCTCGTCATCCTCACCGATATGACCAACTACTGCAACAGCCTGCGGGAGATCGCCGCGGCACGCGAGGAGGTACCGGGCCGCCGGGGCTACCCGGGCTACATGTACACCGACCTCGCCACCATCTACGAGCGCGCCGGCCAGATCGAGGGCGAGGACGGCAGCATCACCCAGGTCCCCATCCTCACCATGGTCGGGGACGATATCACACACCCGATCCCGGACCTGACCGGGTATATTACCGAGGGCCAGATCGTGCTGGACCGGGACCTGCACAACAAGGACATCTACCCGCCCATCGACGTGCTCGAATCCCTCTCCCGGCTGATGGACGCGGGCATCGGCCCGGACAAGACCCGGGACGACCACGACGAGCTCAAGGACCAGCTGTTCGCCGACTACGCCGAGGGCGTCTCCCTCCGCGAACTGGTGCAGATCGT
>CAZAFX010000142.1:0-2542 GCA_964484895.1 uncultured archaeon
TTCGAGATCCTGGTCAACCCGGACGAGGCGTTCGCGTACCGGCGCGGAGAGGTGGACGGGTTCGACCGGGTCCTGTTCGTCCAGGAGATCTTCACCGACGCGGCCGCAGCTGAGCGGGCATCGGTCGAGGACATCGAGGACGAGTTCGGTACACGGAACGTGGTGGAAGCAGCGGAGCAGCTGTTCGAGCGCGGTGAGATGGCGCTCACCACCGACCAGAAGAACCAGCTGCGGGAGGAGAAACGGCGGCAGGTCGTGAACACCATCGCACGGCGGGCGATGAATCCGCAGACGAACTCGCCGCACCCGCCGAAGCGGGTCGAGAACGCGATGGAGGAAGCGGGCGTCCAGATCGATCCGATGCAGGACGCTGAGGAACAGGTTCAGGCGACCATCGACGCCATCCGGCCGAAGATTCCGATCAGCCTGGAGGAGAAGGAGGTCGCGGTCCGCATCCCCAACGAGTACGCCGGCAAGTGCTACGGCAAGCTCAAGACCATGGCCTCCGACATTGTAGAGGAGGAGTGGGGCAACGACTACTTCATGGCGAAGATTCGCATCCCCGCTGGCCTCCACGCCGACCTGATGGATGAGCTGAACAGCATCTGCAGCGGCGATGTCGACTCCACCGACGTCTAGGCCGCCGTGTTCACCGACGGGAGACGACACCTACTTAAGAGTGGCTGGGGGACAGGCCGGTATGCGCGACGACGGGGACACGGTATTCCACGATGCGACAGACCTCGCCGTCTTCTCGACCATGTACCACACACTCGCGGACGGCGGCTCCCTCCGCCAGGTGAAGCAGACGGCCGACGTCGGCGGCCAGTGCGTGGACGACCTGTACGACCGGTGCAGCGACGCCGGCTACTTCGCGCACAACGGGAAGCGCGGCCGCGGCTCCGCCTACACGGTGTCGGACGATGCTGCGGCGATTGCCGCCGTCTACGACGAGGCCGTCGACGGAAAGGACGGGGAGCGCGCGTTCGCTGCCATGGTGGCGGCGATGGGAGAGCACGACGCGGTGCGGCCCGCCGCGGACATCGTCGACATCGGCTACCGGACGCTGTCATCCCGGGCGGCTGCCATCGAGGAGACGCCGCTGCTCCGAACGGAGGGCAAGCGGCGGGCGAAGGAGTACACGGTGACGGACACGCTCACCGCGATGGCAACGGCAGCCGCCGCCGACATGCCGCCCATCGACCTCACCGACCGCGGCACACCAGCCGCCGTCAGTCCAACAGTCCAGGTCGATGACCCGGATGCGTACGTCGCCGACCTGTTCGATGTGGATGTCGCCGACGCCGTCCGCCCTGACCCCGCCACCGGAGACATGGATCGGAACGCTGGCAGGGGTGCGGAGCTCCACAACAAGTTCCGGTCGCTGTTCGAGGGAGAGGAGGAGGTCATCGAGCAGGAGGAGCGCGGCCCGGTGTTCTTCGATGGCGAAGACCCGGACGGGATGCCGGCCGGCGACGAGGACTACGGTGTCGAACGACGGATGGGCTGACCGTCGCTACTCGGCCGTGAAGCCTGCCCGGTCACGTATATAAAAGTTCGCGGAGCATCCGCGGGTGCGCGAGAAGAGAGAAGGAGAAGGACCCGCATGTGACGGCTTCTCCGGACCTGCACTGGTGATACGATGGGTACACACGTCGAAGATACGGAAATCGTCGTGCCGGGACAGGTCCTGTGCGAGGGCACGGACCATTCCCCCGGCACCGGTACATACCTTGAGGGAAACACAGTCTATGCGAAATACGTCGGGACCGTCGGGTTCCGCGGCAAGAACGAGGTGCGCGTGACGCCGCACCACGTGAGCTACAACCCGTCGGCCGGTGACATGGTGATCGGTGAGGTGGAGCGGGTCTCCTCCTCCAACTACAACATCGACATCGGATGCCCGTACAGCGGCTTCCTCCATATCAACGAGGCGGTCGACGAGTACGTCGACCACGACGAGGACATCTCCAAGTACTTCGATGTCGGCGACCTGCTCATCGGCAAGATCACCGGGGTCACGAAGGGGAAGGACATCGACATGACCATGGAGGCGGAGAACGCCCGGAAGCTGGAGGGTGGCCGCGTCATCCAGGTGCCACCATCCAAGGTGTCCCACATCATCGGGACGGGCGGCAGCATGGTGAAGATGCTCAAGCAGAAGACGGATACACAGATTATCATCGGGCAGAACGGCCGCGTATGGATCGACGGTGGCGACATGGACCTCGCCGCCGAGGCGGTCCGCCGCGTCGCCGACCACGCCCACGAGGACAACCTCCAGGACCGCATCGAGCGGTGGCTGGACGAGCGACAAGGTGACAGCTAGATGCCACAGAAAGAGAAGGAAGACCTGCTCATCGACGGCGAGCGGCTCGATGGCCGCGCGCCCGACGAGATGCGGGATATCGAGATGGACACCGGTCTCCTCAAACGGGCGGACGGGTCCGCCTTCGTGGAGATCGGGAACACGCGGGTGATTTCGGCCGTCTTCGGCCCGCAGGAGCTCCACCCGGCACACCTCCGCCACCCGCGGCAAGCG
>CAZAFX010000143.1:0-1763 GCA_964484895.1 uncultured archaeon
GGCTGCAGCGCCCCGGCAAGCATCTTGACGAACGTGGTCTTGCCCAGCGCGTTCTGCCCGACGATGCCCAGCACCTCCTCGCTGTGGATCTCCCCGGCCGCTGTCTCCAGCGCGAACGGACCGAAGTCCTTCTCCAGCGCGGGGAACGCCATGACCGCGTCCTCGGCGTCCACCCGCCGCGCCTTCCGCGTCGTGAACCGCAGCGACTCCTCCCGGAACTGCAGGTTCTCCTCCTGCAGCGTCCCGTCCAGGAACTGGTTGATGCCGTTGCGCACGGACAGCGGCTGCGACACCACGCCGTAGCCGCCGGGCTCCCCGTACAGTACGTGCAGCGTGTCCGCCACCAGGTCGAGCGTGGCGAGGTCGTGCTCCACCGCGAGCACGTACCGGTCCTCGGCCGCGTCCCGCAGCGCCCGCGCCACCCGCAGCCGCTGCGACACGTCAAGATACGACGATGGCTCGTCAACGAGGTAGACGTCCGCATCCTTCACCAGCGTCGCGGCGATCGCCACCCGCTGCAGCTCGCCGCCGGACAGGTCCGACAGGTCCCGGTCCAGCACCGCATCAAGGTCCAGCCGGTCCGCAACGTCGGCCAGGGAGTCCCGGCCGTCGTTCGCCGCCAGCAGCTCCTGCACGGTCCCGCTGTGCTGCTCGGGGATGCGGTCCACCTGCTGCGGCTTGTACGCCGCGTCCACGTCACCGTCCCGCAGCCGCGACAGGTAGCTCTGCAGCTCGGTCCCCCTGAACGTGTCAATCACCGTCTCCCAGTCCACCTCGTCCGTGAACGTACCCAGGTTCGGCTTCAGCAGCCCCGCAAGGATGGAGAGCGCGGTCGACTTGCCCAGACCGTTCCGCCCCAGCAGCCCGACCACCCGCCCCTTTACCGGTGCCGGCATCTCGTACAGGCCGAAGCCGTTCTCCCCGTACCGGTGGATCAGCTCACCCCGTGCCGCGGGGAGGCGCAGGATGCGGATGGCGTCGTTCGGCACCTTCTTCGCCACAAGCTTGTGCTCCTCCATCACGTCCCCGTCGTCGATATGCAGCTCCCCGTCGTCATCGACGTAGAACCCCTCCTCCCGGCCGGACCGGTGCAGCGGATCGTACTTCATCGCGATATCCCGGACCTCGTCGGTCACCCTGTCCTGGTCGATGACCGCCACGTACCGGTCCTTCCCAAGATCGCCGTCGCCCATGCAGTGCACGCACACACCCGGGGCTTAAATAATCACCCGCGGCCGCCCGGATGCACCGCTCGCAGCGCCGCGGCCGCATCTGCATGGTCCGCCGGGTCGGCTGCCCCCTCCTCATGCTCCGGCAGCCGGTACAGCCGCTCCTCCTGGGGCGTCCGCACCAGCTTCAGCCCGTCCTGCCGCACGAACGACAGCCGCTCACCGCGCAACGACGGATGGAACGCGGCCTCCCGCCGCTCTAGCACCCGGTCCACATCCAGCATCGGCGTCGTGAACTCCCCGAACGCCGGCCGTTCCACGGCACCCCCGCACAGCGACAGCGCACTGTCCGCTATGTTGGCACAGTCCAGCGCAGTCTGGTATAGCCGGCGTGTCTCCACCTGAGCTGTCACAGTCTCTCGGGACGACTGACCCGGATATTTCACCACCATCGGCACCGACACCACAGGATCAAACACGCTGCAGGAATGCCCGACCAGTCCGTGCTCACCCAGATGGTCGCCGTGGTCCGCCACCACCATCACAAGACTGTCCTCGTAGATACCCTCCGCCCGCAGCGCCGCGATGATCCGG
>CAZAFX010000143.1:1773-2481 GCA_964484895.1 uncultured archaeon
GTTGGCGGGGACCGGGACATTCTGGAGCTCCTGCTCCACGAACGTATCCCCGAACTGTGACAGCGGCTCATGGGGCATATGCGCGTCCATCACGTTCGCGAACAGGAACAGCGGCGTATCTTCGGAGTGGTTCCGCACCACATCCACCGCGGTATCCCCGGTCCAGCACCCACGGTCACGCCACCCAGGCCGGTCCCGCCGCCCGAACACGTCCTGGGCTACGTTCGTCGCCTGCTCAATCACACCGCGCACCGGGAACCGCGAGTACAGCGTGTTGACAACCGGCCCGGTCAGCCACGTCAACTCGTCCGGCACCGTCACCCCGCTCGGGAGCTCGAACCGGTCAAACCCCCTCCCAAACCCGGTCGCCGGCCGCACGTATCCATTCTCTGAGACCGCAACGGTCTCATACCCGGCCTGGGACAGCTGGGCGGCAAGAGGTGCATCCGGCTGGAAGATCGGTGTCAGCATCGTGGCCCCATGCTGGTGCGGATACCGGCCCGTGAACAGCGACGCATGACTCGGGACCGACCACGACCCCTGGGCCACGGCATCCATATACCGCGTCCCATCGGCCGCCAGCGCATCGATATGGGGCGTCGTCTCCTGATCGTACCCGTAACACGACACCCGGTCCCGCCGCAGCGTGTCGGCCACGATAAGCACGATGTGCGGCCGCTCGCTCATGCTGCTGGTCCACGCCACGGG
>CAZAFX010000144.1:0-2419 GCA_964484895.1 uncultured archaeon
CCGGGGTGGAACACGTAGTACGGGATGCCCAGCGCGGCGCACGCATCGATCTCCGCCTGCACGCAGTCCACCGACTTCTCACCGAGGTCGTCCTTCGGCGTCGCGAGGTTGATGAGGTACGACCCGTGCACGATCCACGGCCGCACGTCCCGGTCATCCACCGCCGTGCTGAACTGGTCGGCCTCGTCGGCCGCCACATCGTGGACGGACCACGTTCGCGGCGACCCGACGAACAGCTGCCCGCACGTGCCGCCCAGCTCCTCCGCGTGCTCGACGGCGGCCGCGAACCCGTCGCTGATGGAGACGTGCGCCCCGATGCGGAACATACCACCAGCATCCCCGCACACACATTAAAAACCTGCCGGCCGGCGGGCCCACGGGTTTAAGCCTTCGCCCCGCACCGTCACGTTCAACCGGAGGAACACGATGCTCGACGTCCCCACCGACGGCAACGGCACCCTGGCGGCGGTCCAGGACCGCGCCAACGACCGCGACCACATCCGCCAGCACTGGGAGTGCGCCCACGTCATGGTTACGGAGCGGCTGGGCTACAACAAGCACGGCCCCGCCCACGTCGCCACCGTCGCGGACAACGCCATCACCATGCTCCGGCTGCTGGACGGCGTCGAGACACCGAGCATCGCCGCCGACTACCCGTCCATGGACGCCGACGACGCGGAGGTCGTGGTCTTCCTCGCCGCCATCCTCCACGACGTCGGCCAGATCGTCCACCGGTACAAGCACTCCGAGTACGGCCTCCCCATCGCCGCCGACCTGATGGACGAGCTGCTCGAGGACCTGTACGACGACCGGGAGCAGGTCATCATGCGGTCCGAGGTGCTCCACGCCATCCAGAGCCACCACAAGAAGGCCAACCCGCTCACCCTGGAAGCCGGCATCATCCGCGTCGCGGACGCCCTCGACATCCGCGCCCACCGCGCCGGCGACGAGGCCGACCGCGACGCCAACATCCACGCCATCTCCGTGCGGTCCGTCGACTCCGTCGACATCACCGCCGGCGAGGACGTCCCTATCGTCATCGACGTCCAGCTCTCCAACTCCTCCGGCATCTTCCAGCTCGACCAGCTCGCCAAGCAGAAGGTCGAGGGCAGCGGCCTCGAGGAGATGGTCCGCATCCGCGCCGACATCGCCGGCCAGGAGAAGAAGCTGCTGGAAGAGTACGAGCTCTAGGACCGATATACGTCCTGCACCGGTTCAACATATCGTCCATACAGGTCGTACGTATACCCGGTGTAGAACAGTGCGGTCGACGCGGTCCCGAGCAGGAGCAGCCACCACGCCGAGTACCAGCCAAAGGCTGCGGGGAACAGGAACGCGAGCCACGTCGGCGCCGCCCCGGCGTGCATCCCGAACGCGACGCTCGCCAGCACCCGTCGCACCGGCCCCTGCAACACCCATCCCAGCGTGCACAGCACGACCGCGTAGAACACGATGCCGCCGACGATACCGGCGGTCGACCCGGTCAGCGGCGCGAACAGCGGGTTGCCCTCGGTCCCGCCCCCCGCCAGCCCCGCCACGGTCAGCGCGAGGTCGGCGCCGGCGACACCTAACACGAGGTGCAGGTCCCGCATCCCCAGCAGCGCCTGCCTCTGCCGGTCGGTCCGGAAGATGGTCTCACCTCTCAGCTGCCGCGTCCGCGAGCAGCCCCTCAACGGCAGCGACAAGGTCGTCCTGATCGGTGTACCGGATGGTCCGCTCACGCACGGGCAGCCCGGTCACCATGGTGGAGATGGCGACGCCGTCCTGTGCCAGCGCGACGACGGGGATGCCGTGGTGCTGGGCCATCTGCAGTTCCATGCCGACCCCGAGCGACGGGTCGGTGACCTCGGCGAGGAACAGGTCACAGTCCGTGATGGTCTCCACTGTCCGGTCGTAGAACGCCCGCGGCGCCTCCTCGGTATCCCAGAAGTCCGGCCACGTCCCGATGACCTCGTCCACAAGCGGCTCGCACGCGCGCACCAGCCGCTTGTAGACGGGAAGGTAGTCCTCGCCATGGATATGGATCGGGCCGAAGACGTACACGCTGTCGATGGGATGCATGCGGTCACCTCACAGCAGCATCGGGACACGGGCGGTGTACTGTTTGTATTCATCCCCGTACACATCCAGCATCTCCTGACTCTCCCGCCACGCCAGATAGCCGTACGCCGCGGCGAGTACGGGGAACATGGCGAGGGTCAGCGGCGTCGGCCAGCCGACCACCCAACCTAGCGCGATGGCCAGGATGCCGACGTACTGCGGGTTGCGGCTGTAGGCGTACAGCCCGTCCGTCACCAGCCCCGCCGCGTGGTACACCTGGTACCAGCCCGCCGCCACCAGCACCATCCCGATGACGGTGACGACGACGCCGGCAACCATCCATGCGTTCAGCGCAAGCACCGTCCCCGGCAGCCCGACC
>CAZAFX010000145.1:0-2407 GCA_964484895.1 uncultured archaeon
CTCGGCCTCGATCTTCCGCATCTGGGTGGCGATGGTGCTGCCCGGGAAGACCAGTGGCCGGTCGGTGCCGAGGTTGTCGAGGTCGCGCCAGTGGATGTGGCCGTCCACCAGCAGGTCGAACCCGGCCGGCAGCTGCTCTAGGGACAGGACGTCGTGGTCGGGATCGGTGTAGACGAAGTTCTTGACCGACTGGTGGAAGACGAACAGGTTGTACGCGCCGTCCAGCGGCTGCGGGTCGAACCGCTGCAGCACGCCCGGTGCGTACCGCTCGGGGACGCCGCTCATGCCGTGGATCGCGACGGTCTCGCCGTCCTTCTCCACGACCGCGGTCTCGTTGTGCAGGTGGACCAGCCGGCCGGCGGTCTCCAGCAGCTCGATGGGGTTGGTGAACCCTTTCGTCCGCCGCTCATGGGTACCGTGGATCGCCAGCACCGGCGTCCCGTCGAACGCCGCGTCCACCTCGCTCTCCTCCGTGAACCTGACGCGGCACGTGCCCTCGTCGAACGCGGCGAAGCAGTCGAGCGCCCGCTGCAGCACCTCCTGCTTCGGGACCTTCGCGTCGAAGATGTCGCCCGGCAGCACGACGAGATCGGCGTCGGCCGCCCGCTCGAACGCCTCCCGGGCATTCCGGAAACAGTCGTCCTCCCGCTCCTCTCCCCACTTGAACCCGAAGTGGGTGTCGGAGACGATGGCGATCTCCATGCGATGCCGTACGCGTGGAAGCTTCTAAAGCGTCCCGGTCAGTCCGCGAGCGCGGAGATGTCGGCGCGCACCCGGTCCGGCCGCTCCGTGAACACCCGGCTGCCATCGGGCGATACGTAGACCGTGGCAGTATCCGTCCGGCTCCCCCGCTCCATGTCCAGCGTCACAGCGTGCATCCCGAAGTCAGTCGTCTCGACCGCCACGACCTCGTACGACACGCCCGGTGGCGCACGTGCACCGTAGTGGCTGACCACCTTGGCTCCGATATCGCCGGACGCGACGCGCTGGATGGCGGCTGGCGGGGACAGCAGCAGCATCCCGACCAGCGCCGTCCCGATGACGATCCCGGTCAGGAACGCCACACGGGGCTCCCTGATGGCCGCAAGCAGCTTGTCCCCGATGTCCGGGTCCGCGGCCGCACCGTGCTCGACCTCGCGGTGCATCGCCAGCCCCTTCTCGGTCTCGAACGTGTCCCCGCACTCGTCGCACGTCTCCGCCATGCACCGTACCGCATGCCCCGCGCTTATAACGGTTGGCCCGCGCAGCCCGGCCCGGAAACGTATATAAGCTCGTCGGGCGCAGTGAATGGTATGCGGACCATCCACCTGTTCTACGCCGGCAGCAGCGAGGAGTGCAGGGAAACCAGGGCCGTCCTGGAACACGTCGTCGACCGGGAGGATGACGTGCTGCTCGTGGCGCACGACGTCGAGACCGAGGCGGGCCGGCGCCGCGCCGTCGACGGCAACATCTCGACCGTGCCGACCACGGTCGTGGACGGCACCCGTGTCATCCGCGGTGTCCCGCACAGCCCGGAACAGGTACTGGGCGACGGGTCCGGCCGATAGGTGTGCACCGCACCGGGCATCGCAGGCTGGTCGCCGTCCTGCTCTGATCGGTCGCCGGGTCACAGCTGCTTCATGTGTACCTGTTCGAACGGCTCGTCACCGGCGGGGGTGAAGTAGGCGTTGTGGTCACCACCGCCGACGAGCGCGTCATCGATCTTGACGTTCGCCAGCTGCAGGCCCGGGGTGCGCGGCATGTCGGCGTCGACGTCGAACCGCTCCGTCGGGTACGACGCCTCTCCGCGTTCGGAGAGCCATGCGTCCGCCGCGGCCACCTCATCGATGGCGTCCTCCCCAACGTGGAGCAGGTCGTACCCTGCCCTGACCGCGTCATCATCCCAGTTCGACACGGTGATGCCGACGAGGTACGGGTCGGCAGCGATGTAGGCCGCGTGCGGCCCCCAGAAATCGTTCGAGACGCGCAGCTCATCGGCCTCCTCACGCTCGAGCGTGTACTGGTCGTGGTGGTACTCCAGTCCGTCCTGTTCGCCACTACCACCGAACCGTGTGGTCGCGCAGCCGGCCAGCGCTGTCGCCCCCAGTACGCCGCCGGCCCGAAGGAAGCTTCGCCGTCCCATCCGGTATGCGTCATCCGTCATAGTTGCCACCTGTTGATGGTCACGTTTCTTTTAAGGCTTTCGGCGCCGGCGTAGGTTTTTAAATACTCGGCGGGGAGGTGGCGGTATGCGCGCGACAGGTGAGTGTGTTCCGCCGCGGCGCCATCAATCTGCGTAGCCGTGCTGCGGGCCTGTCGCTGTCCTGTTCTGGAGGTGCAGTCCATGCAGCGTGACGATGTCATCTCCTTCCTGGACGACCTGCTGGATGTCGACCGGTTCAACGCGCACGAGGATGCCAAGTTCAAC
>CAZAFX010000146.1:0-2324 GCA_964484895.1 uncultured archaeon
ATGATAGAGTCCTCGTCGCCGTCGCAGTTCCGGCGCCTCGCGGCGTGCCAGTACGGGTGAGCGTAGATGCCTTTCGCGTCGGTGAACCCGATGATGCGACCGACCACGCCGCCAGACGTGTGCGGGGCGAGGCCCACGACGAGCTCGCCGATGAGGTCCTTCTTCTCCGCCACGCCGTAGAACGCCTCGAGCCCGTACAGCTCGGTGAGGAGGTCGTCCACGAACCCGGCGACCCGCGACAGGAAGTCTGCTGCGGACGCGCCCTCTGTCGCGTTGTCCGGGATGATGATATCCTGATACTTGAGTTCGACGACCTGGTCGGGGTCTTCAAGCGGCCGGCCGTCCACGTCCTCCTCGTAGCCCAGCTCCTGCAGCCGGTCGACCGACACCCCGATCTCCTCCGGCCGGAAATGGGTCATCGGGAGGTCCGTGGCGTCGTACCGGGTCGTCCCGTCCTTGTTCACGTACAGGTCGTGCCGCTCCCGGAGCAGCCCCTTCTCGATGGGTTCCACGTGCTTGTGCCGCCCGGTCACCCCGCGCGGCGACTTCACCAGCTCCGGTGGCTGCCGCATCTCCAGGTTCTCCATCGCCGCGCCGAACAGTGCCTCGACGTCGACGCGTCGCTCCCACGACCGCTGCGTGTCACGGCCGCAGTGCTCCGGCTCGTCCGTCACCGTGCCGAACTCCTGGCACCGGCGCACCGGCTCCGTCTCCGCGCCGCAGTACGGGCAGGCGGCGTACGGGACCTGCCGGTCGCAGTCCGGGCAGTGGTTCGTCAGGATATCCGTCTCCACGCTCCCCGTCTTGTACGTCTCCACGAGGTTGCGCATCCGGCCGCCCTCCTCCCGGCCGCACGGGAACAGCAGCTGTGGCTTCCCCTTCAATGTGCGTTTCTCCGCCTTCTCCGGGCGGCCCATCCGGCCGCCGAGGAACACCGGCGCCTGCGCCCGGACCGTGATGCCCGACGCCGCCTCGATGCTGTCCAGCACGTCGTCCGTGAACGCGTCCGCGTCCATCTCGCCGGGCTGCAGCAGCGTGCACAGGACTGTGTGCCCGTCCTCGTCCAGGTGAAGCGCGTCGCCGTCCACGGTGTGCTCGACGGCGAGGCGCTCCAGGACGTCCTTCACGTCGCCTTCATCGGCGATCACAGGCTCGTCCGGGTCCAGCGCGGCGTGCAGCGTCCGCACGTCCGCGGCGTCCAGCAGATCCCAGTGGTGGGTGTGTGCGGGGTGGAGCGGCACATCCAGCTCGCGGCTGATGACGAGTGCGGTCCTCACGTTCGGTATCTCGTACGGTTTCTCCATATACGCGGCAAGGTCCATATCAACATCATGCTTGTCGGCCGCGGCGGCGACGTCCTGCGCCCACCACTCGGTGACGTACGGGCTGGGAAGCAGGTCCTTCCCGTTCTCCAGGAACTCGCCGTACGGGACGAGCACGTCACCGAGGAACAGGATCTCGTCCACGTCGTCCGCGACCGCCTCGGCCTGCTCGCGGCTGTCGACGCGGACCACGTCCCCGTCCTCGAGCCGGACGACGGGCGGTGCGATGGTGTCGCACGGTGTGGCGACCGTGGCCTTGCCCGGGTACTCCGTCTTCAGCTGCGTGCCGACCGCCATGAACCGGTCGGACAGCTCGAGGGTGGCAGGATGGTACGAGACGGCGGCAAGGCCGCCGACACGGGACCGACCGTACCGGAGGCGGAACCCCCCCTCGCGGCCGGGATGGGAGAACACCGGGCGCCCAGCGGTGAGGGACCCGAGATACTTGTCCGACGGCTCGTACGCGACATCGCCGTCCTCATCGTCGGCCTCGTCCGATGCGTGGATCTCGTGCTGCAGATCGAGGTAGTCGTCCAGCCAGTCCCAGGCATCGAGTCCGAACGCGTCACCGAAGCTGTCGATGCGGCGCTGGAGCTTCGAGGCCTTGAGCGGGAGGCCGTCGAGGTAGATGAGGCACATCCCGCCGCGGATGCGGTTGGTGTCAACGCGCGGCAGGTCCTTGTGGTTGGACACCTCCTTCTGCTCCGTCGGCGTCCCTGTAATCTCGACCGGGACGTGCTCCGCAATCATCCTCGTCTCCTCCCGCTCCGGGGTGTACTGCTTCTTCGTCACGCGCGTGAAATAGTCCTCCACCTCGGTCGCGTACCGGTCGAGCTCCGTCTCCGACGGCTTGTACCGGTCCAGCCCGACCGCCTGCCGGATATGGTCCGCCAGCAGCACCGACATCGCGGAGGCCGTCCCGCCGGCGCTCCGGATCGGGCCCGCGTAGTAGACCGCGAGGTAGTCCGACCCGTCGTCGTTCTCCCGGATGCTGACATCGGC
>CAZAFX010000147.1:0-1472 GCA_964484895.1 uncultured archaeon
AGAGCCGCTCGAAAATGTCCTCGAAGTGGTCGTCGATGGCGGTGAAGGCCGCCATGAACGTCTCCGTTTTCTTCGCCTCGTAACTCTCGATCCGCTCACGGATGGCGTCGGCCTCCTCGATCAGGACGGTCCGCCGGTCCTCGAGTTCCTCGAGGTCCGCTGCAACCTCGTCGTACTCCTCGATGGCCAGCATGTTGACCGGCTCGAGGGCTTCCATCTCGGCGCTCAGATGCTCCAGGTTCGCCTCCACCTCCTCGTGGTCGGGGACGTCCTCGGGGTCATAATCGCCGACTGCCGACTCGAGTTCGTCGATCTCCCACTTCAGCCGCTCCTGCTCCGCGCGGGCCTCCTCGAGATCGGCCTCCACCGCCCCGACCCGTTCCCGCTGTGCGTCGCGGCGCTCCCGCGCCTCCGCGAGGTCGGCTTTGAGCGACTCGCGCTCCTCTTTCAGGTCCGCCAATTCTGCTTCGAGTTCGGCGACGGCGGCCTCCTTCTCCTCGAGTCCCGCCTCCTTCTCGGCGACGGCGGCCTCGAGTTCTTCGATCCGCTCCTCGGCCTCGACCTTCCGTTTCTCGGCGGCCTCGATCGTCGACTCGAGGTCTTCGATGGCCTCCTCGGCGTACTGTTTCTCGAGCTGGTGCTCCTTGAGCCGGGCATCCAACTCCTCGATCTCGTCCTCGAGGGCCGCGATATCGTCCTCGACGTCCTCGGCGGCGGCGGTGAGCCGCGAGAGTTCCGAGTCCTCCATCTCCGACTGCAGGCCTTCGATCGCTGCTTCGATCTCCTCGATCGCCGCGTCGGTCTCGGCGATGGCGGCCTCGATCTCGTCCATCTCCTCGGAGACCGCCGCCCGCTCGGCCTCGATGTCCGCGAGCTTGTGTTCGAGCGACTGAATCTCGTCCTCGACGTCGGCGATCTCGGCCTCCGTCCGCTGGACCTCGGTCTGAATGTCCCGGACCTGCTGGGCGGCCTCGCTTTCCTTGTCGCGGGCGTCATCCAGCCGCTCCTGGACGTCCCGCATCTCGGCCCGCACGTCGTCGCGCTCCGCCTCCAGATCGTGAATCCGGGCGGCAACTCGCTCGAGGGCACCCTCGCTGCCCGCGAAGGAGTACCGGGACCCGGACGTCGAGCCGCCGGTCATCGCGCCGGACTTCTCGACCAGGTCGCCCTCGAGCGTCACCGACCGGTACTGGCCCATGAACTGCCGAGCGGTCTCGATGTCCTCGACCACGAGTGTGTCACCGAGGACGTAGGAGAACACGCCCGCGTACTCGGGGTCGAACTGGACGAGGTTGGACGCGAAGTCGACGACGCCCGGGTCGTCCGGCAGTGAGGGCAGCGACCGCCGGTCCATTTCCGTCAAGGGCAGGAAGGTCGCCCGGCCCGCGTTCCGGGATTTGAGGTGCTCGATACAGCGCTCGCCGACGCCGTCGTCGTCCACCACGACGTTCGCGAGGCGGCCGCCTGCCGCC
>CAZAFX010000147.1:1482-2316 GCA_964484895.1 uncultured archaeon
GGTCACCGCCCGGCCGTACGACGAGTCGCCGTTCTCGCCGGCCTTCGCCTCGAGCTCGGCGTACTCCTGCTGGGCAGCGCTCAGGTCGTCCTCGACCTCGTCCAGGCGGTCCTGGAAGGCGCTCTGTTCCTCGCGCAGGTCAGCGACCACCTCGTGAATGGTCTCCCGATTGCGGTCGGCCTTCTCGAGTTCATCCTCGAGGTCGTCGATCTCTGCTCGGAGGTCGGGGATCGTCGCCTCCTTCGTCTCGATCTCCTCCTCGATCTCCCGTTGTTCGTTCGAGCGGCGCCGGGCCTCGTCGAGCAGGCGGTCCTGTTCGCGCTGGAGGTCGTTCTTTTCGTCCTTGGCGGCCTCGAGGGCGTCTTTCTCGTCCTGGAGGTCGGCCTTGATCTCCTCGAACTCCGAGCCCAGCGAGTCGATCTCGGCCTCGATCTCCGCGAGTTCGGCTTCCTTCTCATCGATCTCGGCAGCGACCGAGGATTTGGCCACCTTGGCCTCGCGGATGTCTGCCTCCAGCTCCTCGATGGTTTCCTGCTTGCCGTCGATCCGCACGTACGCCTGGCGGCGCTCGTTCTCGGCGGCCTCCCTGGTCTCCTCGGTGCTCTCGAAGCGGTCCTCCAACCGGGCGATATCGCCCTTGATTTCCTCGATTTCGCGCTTGATCTCCAGCTGTTCGTCCTCGCCCTTGCGCTCGATCTCGCGGTTGAGTTCGGCGAGATCCTCCTCCAGCCGCATGACCTCGCCCTCCCGCTCGTCGAGTTCCGCCTGGCGCTCCTCGAGGGTCGCTTCGAGCCGTTCGATTTCGCCGTCGATCCCGGCGAGTTCCGCCCGCTT
>CAZAFX010000148.1:0-2280 GCA_964484895.1 uncultured archaeon
GCCGATGCGGAGGAGCTGCAGGAGCTGCGCAGCCGTGTCGAGGAGCTGTCCGACCTCGTCCTGGAGTACGTCGAGTCCGGCGACGGCCGGTGACCGCCATGGGACGGTACAAGATTGTCTACGACCGCACCGGCTGTATCGGTGCCGCCACGTGCGAGGCGCTCGACCCGGACGACTTCCAGCTTGTTGATGACGGCCTCGCGGACCTCATCGACGGCGAGGAGGTCAGCGACGGTGTGTGGGAGAAGGAGATTGATGCGGACAGGAAGGACGCGGCCCTGCAGGCGGCGAAGGGCTGCCCCGTCAACGTCATCACCATTGTCGACACCGAGACCGGTGACCAGCTCTACCCCTGAGACCGATGCGCTGTGACATCTGCAACGCGGCCATGTACGAGCACGCCTGCGAGCTCATCTGTGGGAACTGCGGCTACATCCGTGACTGCAGCGACCCGTAGGTCACCGCGCCTCATCGATGATGCCGCACAGTCGCTCAAGCCCGTCCAGCAGGCGCGGCCCCGGCCGGTTCAGCAGCGCGTCATCAACCACGTGCACCGCATCATCCCTGACTGCCGCGATACCGCTCCAGCCATCCCGGTCCGCCACCGCCCCGGCGTCGGGCCGGTCGCCCGCACCGCAGTGGTGCAGCACGACCACCGCCGGATCGAATGCCGCCACCGCGTCCGCATCCACCGCCTCGCTGCGCGCACCGCCCGCGTTCAGCGGCTCGCCGCCGGCAAGCCGCACGAGGTCGGGAACCCAGTTCCCGGCAACCATCGGCGGATCATGCCATTCCTCGCAGTACACACGCGGCCGGCTGTCGGGGTCACGCACCGCCAGCTCCTGCATACGTCCGTTCATCTCCTCTACCATGTCCCGGGCGGCGTCCTCGGCATCGACGAGCTCCCCGACCGCCTTCACCGTGTTGAACACGTCCTCGAACGTCCGCGGCGTCAGCTGCCGCACGGTCAGTCCGGCCGCCCGGCACGCTGCGACGGCATCATCCTGCAGCGCGTCGGACGCCAGGACGAGGTCCGGATCATGCGCCTGCACCGCGTCCACGTCCGGGGTCGTCCACCCGCCCACGCTCGGCAGCTCCGTCGCCGCTGGTGGACGGTCGCACAGCCCGGTCGTCGCCACCACCCGCTCCCCGACGCCCAGCGCGTACAGTATATCGGTGTTCGAGGGCGCGAGGGACACGATGCGGTCGTACGTCACCATACCACACTGACGCGTGCCGATACTGAAAAAGGAGTGGCCGCCACCCATAAATACATCGCCGCCCACCCGGCGGTATGCCGTGGCGCCGTGACCGCGTCCTCGTGGCAAGCATCGGTGTCGACGACCCTGGCACGGGTAGCGTCGCCCGGTACCTGCGCGACGCCGGGCAGGAGGTCATCGTCGCCGGCGACTACGACACCGTCGACGGCGTGGTCCGCGCCACGGTACAGGAGGATGTCGCCGCTGTCGACCTCACGGTCTCGCCGCACGACGAGCCGCGCATCGAACAGACGCTGACGGATAGGCTCTCCCGGTATGATGCGGACGACGTGCTCACGGACCTCCACTACCGCGTCGACGACCCCCGACGGGACGCGTGGACCGAGCTGGACGGTGTCGGCCGGACGAACGGCCAGCTGCTCGCCGACGCCGGCCTCACCCCCGACGAGGCGACGTTCCGCGACGTGTGGAACGCGCTCCGTGACGGCTACATCGCTCGCGTCGGCGACGAGCAGCAGGGGGAACGCGCCGGCCGTGGCCAGGCCAAGAACATCTACATGGCGAATCAGGATCGGTACGGGGACGAACCCGTTCCTGGGGCGCAGTCCACGCTGAGCTGGTGGGCGCGGGACCGCGACTGACGCCACGATATTTAAATGTAGGGCCGGACACCTACACTGCTGGCGGCCATAGCGGAGGGGCAACACCCGTACCCATTCCGAACACGGAAGTTAAGTCCTCCAGCGCCGCTGCCGGTACTGCCGGAAGGCGGGAACGCACGGACGCTGCCAGCGCTCCTTTTCCACTTCCTATGACCGCTCCGGTCGGATGCCGTCATCCATCACGACGGGCACGACGGGGAACGCGTCGAACCGGCACGCCAGCGCCACGTCGTCCCCGTACCCGAGGCCGCGCAGCCGGTCGGCGTAGTACGAGTCCCGCATCCTATCCGCGTACCCCTGCAGATCGGCGTCGGACGGCACATCCCCGTCGTAGTACCGCTGCACGAGCTCGGCGCCGACGAGGTCCTCCGGCGTCTCCTCGCCCTCGGTCCCCGCCG
>CAZAFX010000149.1:0-2267 GCA_964484895.1 uncultured archaeon
GAGTCCGCAACAGGGATACCGAGCGTGGCCTCGTACAGCCGGACGGCGGTGTCCCGCACGCTCCACGCCTGGAGATCGGTCGGGCTCATCGGCACGAACGCCTGCACGTCGTGCACGTAGTCGTTCCGCACGTCCCGCACCGTGTCCACCACCTGGTACTGCCGGTCGCCCATCTCCCCCTCCTCGTGCAGCAGATCGAGGCTCGTCTCCAACGTGAACCCTTCCGGATGCGGCTGTCGTGCCTTCTCCACTAGCACGCTGTCATCGCCGCGCACGTCCGCATAGTACTCGGCGAGTGCCTTCTTCGTCACCGACTCGAAATACGTCGACAGCAGCACCGTCACGACGCTGTGCTGACCGGCATCGTACGCCCGCCGCACCGCATCATAGTGGGCCTCCCGCGCCGTCCCACCGTACACATCAGGGTCGGACTCCACGTCACGGAACGCCGCCAGTGCGGACCCGTACAGCGCATCGGCGTAGCCGCTGCCAGCGTCCGGACCGGGCGGCGCCAGATCATCGTCCGCGGCGGCCGCCACCGCCACGTCCACAGCATCGTCATCCGTCCACACCATCTCCTCGGCCTGCGCCGCCAGCGACGGCGCACCGTCAGCGTCCATACCACCCCTCACACACCCAACACTTATATTATCTACTTTACAATAACAACACATGTACGAGGGGGCGGTGACGGACCCGGCCGACCACGACCCGGAGCAGTTCCGGTACGTGGTGCACGGCACGGACGCGGACAGCGTCGATGCCAGCCTCGACCGGCTGTACGACCCGGACGAACACCTCTGCGCCTCCTATATCGGCCGCGACGGCGATACCGGCCACACGACCACGTTCGACCAGACCGGGATCATCGTGGCGCCGGCAGCAGACCAGGTCGCGATGGCCTGGCACTGCGACCTCGGATCGCCCGTCGACCGGGACCGGCTCGCCCGGTACGTCGACTCGTACCGCGGCCTGCAGGCGGACCCGGACACGCTCCTGGAGCGGACGCCGACCCGGAGCCACAACGAACTGATCCTTGACGGCGACCCTGCTGCCGACGTCGCCGGCGTCTACTACACGGAGACCGACGGCTACACCGGCGCCGAGCAGGCGGCGGAGCGGATGGCGGAGACGGTGGCGGACCGCGTCGGCCACGAAGTCCCGGTCGTCCCGGTGCCGCGGGAGGTCCCGGACACGGCCGACCGGCCCGACCTCTCCACAGTCCTGCAGGAACTGGGCGATGCGCAGGCGGCGCACGACCCGGTGGACGATGATATCGCGGCGTACTGCGACCTCCGCTGACAGGAAGCACAGACCGACACACCATGAAACGGCGACACGGCACGGACACGGTCGCACCTTAAAGCCACCCTGCACAAGCCACCACCATGCCCGACACACCGACACGCGACTGGCCGGCCCACGGCACCATCACACCGGCACCGACCACCTCACGCCGCGGCCTGCTCCAGCGCGTCGCGGCCCTGTTCTGACACAGCTGACCGGCAGGTCATAAGCGATAAAAGAATACGCTCCCCATCAGTGGGCGATGGGTCTCGCAGACACCGCCCGGACGGTCTGGCGCCACGTCACCGGCTACAAGGGGGACGTGGAGACGGTCGTGGAACGGTTCGTGGACGATGACCGGCTGGAGATGCGGGCGGACTCCGGTGCCGACGTGGACGCCGCCGTGGAGGAGATGGTCTCCCAAGGGCACCAGAACGGCGCCACCATGTGGCGCGGCAACCTGAAGTACCGTCTTGCGGACAGCGACTCCCCGGCACGCATCGAACTCCAGTGGGCGAAGAGCTACGGGGACCGTGTCGAGGGACTCGGCGTATCCGTCGAGGCCGGGTTCGAACCGTACGACATCTTCAGCCAGGAGGAGGCCCGCATGTACGAGGACGTGACGCAGGCGGTCGTGGACAGGTTCGACGACGACCTGGTCGAGACCCATATCCCGGACGGGGAATGGGCGGACGAGCGTCGCAGCCAGGACGACTACTCACCGAACCTCCACCAGATCGCGACCGCCGCCCTCCCGACAGGCGCGGACCCGGAGACGATCGACACGGTCAAGGACCGGTTCGTCACCCTCCTCGAGGCCTACGAGCAGCCGGACAACTACCTCTGACCGCCCCGGCGCCACGCCCCAGTCGTGCAGCCCGTCGCAGCCCTGCTCTGACGCACGGGCGCGCCGACCGGTCCGCCGCCACCCGGCATAAAAACGTTGGCGCACCCGACGGCACCATGGGCTGGCGCGACCT
>CAZAFX010000150.1:0-2262 GCA_964484895.1 uncultured archaeon
AGCCAAAGACTCCGCCCTGGGTCGTTACCTGGAACAGCACCATCGCAAGCAGCACCGCCGCCAGCAGCAGAATCACGATGGCCCGGAAGGAGAGGCCGATGCCAGTCCGCCGGCCGCCACACCAAGGTTTAGAGGAACGGAAGTCGCCATACCGGCCGCCACGCCCACACCGAGCACGGCAGGGATACCCGCAAGAATCGCGTCGTAATACTCCATGCTATCACACTCTTCACTATATCTTATAATACAATCATTTATAAGGGTAACGAATATCCATCACATAAGTTATACGGTGCACGTGCCCGTTCCGTGATTTTAAAGAATAGCGTCCTATCAGAGGGTATGACGCGCGTGCTGGCGACCGGCGCCTTCGATGTCCTGCACCCGGGACTCATCCACTACCTGCGGGAGGCCGCCGCACTGGGTGACGAGCTGGTGGTCGTCGTGGCCCGCGACGACCGGCGCACCGGGCTGCTGATGGACGAGGAGACGCGCCGCACCCTTGTGGCGGCACTGGAGATGGTGGACGAAGCAGTCCTGGGCGGTGCAGCGGGTAAACCGATGCTGGACGCCGTTGCCGAGGTCGCCCCGGATGTGGTGGCGCTCGGCCACGACCAGCCGTTCGATGCGGACGAACTGGCAGAGCTGCTCGGCGCCCGTGGGCTGACGGACATCGCGGTGGAGCGGCTCGACCGGTACGAGGGCCAGGTCGCGTCCAGCAGCCAGATCCGCTCACGCATCCACAACATCCGTGAGCAAGACCTGAAAGCGAAGGATCCGGTGACGTGGGGTGACGACGCATGACCCGCGTCATGGCGCAGGGGACCTTCGATATCCTGCATCCTGGCCACCTCCACTACCTGCAGGAGTCGGCGGCGCTGGGCGACGAGCTTGTCGTCGTCATCGCCCGCGACAGCCGGATGAAGACGGAGAAGCCGCTGGTGATGGATGAGGAGAGCCGCCGCATCGTCGTCGAGGCGCTCCGCGTCGTGGACCGGGCCGTGCTCGGCTCGGAGGACAGTATCTTCGACACCGTCGACCGCATCGTCCCGGACGTGGTCACGCTCGGCTACGATCAGGACCACGACGAGTCGGAGCTCCGGGCGGCGCTGGCCCGGCACGGTCACCCTGATGTTGCGGTAGAGCGTATCGGTCCGTGGCGGGATGGCGCCGTCTCGTCCACACGGTTCCGGCGCGGCGCACACGACGACACCGACGTTGCTACCGGATAAAAACAACATGCGCCGGTCATGGTGGCGGATTGCTAAACTTTTGTTTAGCTTCCGTGGTAATACCGGAGGGTATATTTAAATCTTGTACGAGGGGGCGTCGATAGCGACGTGTCGCATAGATGGGGGAGAAAAACCAGTTCTTCGGGTGGCTTGCAGGGACGTCGTACGGGGCGGTATCGGCTGATACGATTGTCGCGAACTCCCAGCTCTCCCAGGATATTCTCGAGGGATCGGAGGCGATGGCGCAGGCCCTCGAGGGGGAACCGGTCCTTTCGGCCGGCGCCCGGATCCTCCCGGCCGTCGCCGTGACGGCACCCGTCGTTGTTGGCGGGCTCGGCACCGGGAAGGCAGCGGAGAAAGGTGTGCAGGCCGCGGAACATGGCTACCGGCGGGCAGGCGACCGGCTGCGCGGTGTCGGCGACCGGACCGCGGACGTCCTCGACGCGTACCAGGACGAGGACGCTGCTGCCGGTGAGATAGCGCTTGACGGCGTCCGGGAGTTCCTCCAGGACTCCGGGGAGCAGGTGCGTGACCGGGTCGGTGCCGCACAGGACGAGTACAGCCGCTTGGAGGTTGGTGGAGCGGCTGCCGGGCTTGGCGCCGGGCTGGCAACCTCATACGCACTCGCGTTCAACTATCCGGACCTGCAGGAACCGATTGCCAGCGACCTTGCGCCGGTGCTTGATGTGGTCGCAGGTGTATCGCCCGAGGCTGCGGCGGCGGTGCCGTTCGTTGCTGTGGTCGGCGCCGGTGCACTGGGCGCCAGTAGCGCCGGCAAGGGTCTGGGCCGCGGCGCGGAGTCGCTGTACGACGCGGTGGGAGCGAGCACGACCGGGACGTCCGGGAGACGCTCGAGGAAGCGGGCGCGACGGCCGGTGCGTACGCGGCGGATGGGCGTGACGCGCTTGCGGCCGGATGGGATGAGGGGACGGACCTGGCTGGCGATATCTATACGACGGTGACGGACGGTGGCAGTGAGGGACTGGTCTGGCTGGGCGACGAGCTTGAAGGGTTCGGCGATAGCGCTGAA
>CAZAFX010000151.1:0-2244 GCA_964484895.1 uncultured archaeon
GTTGACGCGGGCGCCCCAGATGACCTGGGCGTTCGCGTCCAGTTTGTCCATCACCGTCTCGCCGACGTCGTTGATCTCGTTGAGCGTCATCGACTCGTCGCCGACCACATGGACGAGCGCGCCGGATGCGCCCTCGAACTCGACATCGAGCAGCGGGTTGGACAGCGCCTCGGCGATGGCCTCGTTGCCGCGGTTGTTGGTGTCGGACTCGCCGTAGCCGACGACCGCGACGCCGCCGCTGTGCATGATGGAACGCACGTCGGCGTAGTCCAGGTTGACCAGTGACGGGGTGGAGATGGTCTCCGTGACGCCCTTGATCATCGTCGTGATGAGCTCGTCGGCGACGCCGAACGCCTGGTCCAGTGGCATGTCGCCGGCGATCTCCAGCAGCTTGTCGTTCTCGATGACGATGGCGGTGTCGACGTGCTGCCGCAGCTTGTACAGGCCGTCCTCCGCCTTGGACTGGCGGGCGCCCTCGATGCTGAACGGCATGGTCACCGTCCCGATGACGATGCAGTCCTCACGCCGCGCGATGTCGGCGAGCACGGGGATGGACCCGGTGCCGGTACCGCCGCCGAGCCCTGCACAGAGGAACACCATATCCGCGTCGGAGAACAGGCTCCGGAGCTCGGACCGGTTCTCCTCGGCCGCCTTCGCCCCTTTCTGCGGGTGGCCGCCCGCGCCGAGGCCCTGGGTCAGGTCCTGGCCGACCAGTATCTTGCGGTCGGCCTCGGCCATCTGAAGGTGCTGCTTGTCGGTATTGATGGCGAGCGTCTCGGCACCCTCGATCCCCTTCCGCTGCATGCGGGTGACCATATTGTTGCCGGCGCCCCCCGTACCGACGACGAGGATACGGGCGTCCTTCACGTCGTCAAACTGGTTTGATTGTTGCTCTTCTTCATCGTCCACCGCGTCTTTGATGACGGATTCCATTGTGTGCGTCCCCCGTGCAGGGTAGTGGAGGTCCTGGCGCGCGCCGAAAGGTTTTTAAGGCGCGGAGCCCAAGGTCCTCCTAACGCGTCCGTCGTGCGAGCGATGGACCAATAGCTACGCAAATCCAGAGAACAGCCCTACATGCCCATTCATCCTCGCTCAACGCGCCCAACGTTGAGCCGGATGGTCGGTTCGACTCGCGCCCAAACGAGTCGGATTACATGTGGTCCCAGTTCGCGCCCAAACGAACTGGATGCAGGTTCACGCGTGCAATCGTGGCACGGGCGTGAATCCTACGGTACCTCTCTTATCTTCCCGGGTTTATAAATGTTACTCATGTGCGGCGAAGACGGCGCCCGTTGAGTGTGTGCAGGCAGTGAACAGTGATTGTGGCTCGGCCTGGTCAGGCGTAGTTCCGGTCGCGGCCGGTCGACGCGGCGTCCAGCTGCGGGTCGACCTCCTCGAGCGCCCAGCTGAAGTCCTCCCGGGTGAATGCCATCCCCTCCCCGTCACGGGCGTCGCTCACCGAGCTGTAGGCGGTGTCGGGGTCGTCGACGAGGGCGCGGGCGCGACGGTTGAGGTGTGTCTCGGCCTCGACCACGAGCTGCTTGATGTCAGCGCCGACGTATCCCTGCGCCTGCGCGGCGATAGCGTCCAGGTCAACGTCGTCGGCGACAGGGAGGTAGTCGGTGTGGATGTCCAGGATCTCCCGGCGGCCCTCCCTGTCCGGCACCCCCACCTCGATCTCCTTGTCGATGCGCTGGTTGCGGCGGATGGCCGGGTCGATATCCCCGGGATAGTTCGTGGCGCCGATGATGTAGACGTCGTCCCGTTTCTTGATACCGTCGAGCTCCGTCTCCCACTGGCTGACCGCGCGGCGGATGGCGTCCCCGGCGGACCCGCCCACCTGCTGGGGGTCCGGGACGAGGCTTTCCATCTCATCGATGAAGACGACGGATGGCGCCTCTGCCTCCGCCGTCTCCATGAACTCGCGGATGGATGACTCCGATTCGCTGAAGAACCGCTTGTAGAGCTCGGCGCCGTTCGCCTGGAGGAACGTGGCGTCGACCTCGTTGGCCACCGCCTCCGCGAGCAGCGTCTTGCCGGTGCCGGGCGGCCCGTACAGGATGACGCCAGCACGGTCGCCAGCCCGGTACGCCTCGGGGTCCTCGATGGGGTACTGGACGACCTCCTTCACGCGGTCGATGACATCGTCGAGCCCGCCAACCCGGTCGTACGTGATCGCATCACGCGTGTCGACCGCGCCGGACGCGTCCGGCTCCCATTCAAGCCGTATCCGCGTCTACGGGC
>CAZAFX010000152.1:0-2233 GCA_964484895.1 uncultured archaeon
GAACGTGACCTCGGTCTCTCCGCTCGCATCTGCGAGTGTAGCGTCGTCCGGGGTGTGCGTGAAGTCCGGGGTGGGGGAGGTGTCCTCGAGAACGTTCACGTCCACGCTGACCGTCCCCGTGTCGCCAGCCCCGTTCTCCGCGGTCAGCTCGACCGCGTACGTGCCGGTGCTATCGTACGAGTGGTCCACCGACTGCCCGGCGCCGCTGAGGTCGTCGTCCCCGCTCCACGAGTAGGAGACGCAGCCGGTCTGGGAGGCCGAGTACGTGGCGCCGGACCGGGTCGTGACGAGGTCCGGTGACACATCGATGCTGAGTGCGTCGAGGTTGCTCGTGTCCCCCGCCCCACCGCCCGTCACGCAGCAAATCCGCTCGTCTCCCTCCTCGGTATCCGGGCATTCATCGTCCTCGAGCGTGACGGTCTCGCCGGCGCACTCCGAGGCGACGGTGCAGCTGCCGCCGCGCTGTTCGCAGGCGTCCGGGATGACGTCGCCTGCCGTATCAAGGTTCTCATCGGTGCCCTCCTCCGACTTCTTGTCGGCCTTCCCGAGCGTTCCCATCACGCCCTGTGCGACGGTGGTGCCGACGATAAGGAACAGGACGGCGCCGATGGCGATGCCGATGAGTGAACCCGCGCTCATTCCAGACCGTGTCATGGGATAAGATCACCGATGCGGTCGAGCGTGTTGAAGATGGACTGGTTGGACTTGCCCTGGAACTGGAGCAGGTTCGGCTGCACGATGGCGATGATGATGGTGACGATGACGAACAGCATCGCCACGCCGATCATGATCTGGACCGGGGTCGACATGTCCCCGATCCGCCGCCTACCCGCCGCACTCCGGGATGGCATCTGCGCCACCGGTGCCGTATATGTTCTCGGCGACCGCCCAGCTCCGACACGACCGGTCATTGTACACCGCGTCGTCAGCCCACGCCTGGGGGTCGTCGTAGTCGTTTGTCGTACAGAGCCGCGTCCGGGCACGGTCACAGGATTGCCGCGCGAGATCGGCCTCGCTCTGGCCAAACAGGCCGTCAAGGATACCGCCGACAGAATCCATGTGCCCGGTGAACCCGAGGATGACCGTGAACGCCGTCACAAGCCCGATGAGTCCGATGACGACGTAGTTCAGGGGAAGCGACATGCCGGACCGGTGCAGCACATCCATCGGCATCACTGCGCCGGACAGCTCGTCGCCGTGATATACGGTCCGCCGTAGTTGCTGCTCGTACAGTCAACCTCCTCTACGCCGTCCTCTGTCTGGACCTCGACAATCGGATTGTTCTGGAACCCGCTGAGCACGTCTCCGCCGTTCCAGTCGCTCTTCCAGCTGCAGCCAGCCTGCGTCGCGGACTGCATATAGGCGGGGTCGTCATCGGAATTGTTCGCCCGCTCCTGAGTGGCGGCGCGTGATGTCCGGGAGAGAGAGCCGGCGCAGTCGGAACTCCACCGTGTTTCATCGTAGCCGACACCGCCACAGAGCTGGTAGGTTGGATAGTCTGACGGTGCATCATCCGGCGTCGTACATGTGCTCGCCCCGGACGGTGCATTATATGTCGCGGCGACGTACTGCTCACAGTATTCCCGGTTGATACGGTCGCGGAGGTCGTTGCAGGCGCGCTCGACCGCTGCCTGGTCGACCGTCGCCTGCTGCCGGCCCATGATGGTGTCGAACCATTCCGACAGGCTCGTGCCGCTGAGCGTGATGAGCGACAGCGCCGTCATCAGGAGGACGACCCCCACCACCACCAGCGTCAGGGAAAAGCTGAGTCCGCGTCGGCCCATCGTGCATGGTGATTGGCGCACAGCCGTATTAAAAGCTTTCCCGTCACTCGCGCGCGAGCGTGATTTTGATGGTGGAGAGGCGGAGCGGGTCGCCGTCGTCCGCCTCGATCTCATCGGTGCCGATGGCGACATCGTCGACGGCGGCGTCCTCCTCGAACCGGTTCCGGGCGAGCTCCGCCACGTCGACGGCCGTGGCGACCGCGGAGCCGCGGGCCTTGACGTGGACCGTGTCGTGGCCGTTGGAGAACTGCGTGACGACGGCGTGCACATAGCTCAGCACGGGCTTCGACCCGACGTACACGACGTTGTCGTCACCCACCCTGCACACCGTGTATATACACACGCCCGGCCGGTTTTTATACGTTCGGGGCGGGGCCGCTACCCGTACGGGTGCTGGTAGCTGGGCAAGGTGAACTCCTGAGCGACCATGCCCTGGTCCGTCGGGATCA
>CAZAFX010000153.1:0-2219 GCA_964484895.1 uncultured archaeon
ATCGGCCAGATGAACCGTTGCGTGTACAGAATGAAGGCGACGAACTCACCGGCCTGCAGCGTGCCCGACAGCGGGCCGAGAGGCTCGCCGAGCACCCAGAGCCCACCGACGACGAACGTCAGCGCGAATCCGAGCCCGGAGATGAGCCGGAGTCCGGGGAAGAACTTGATCCGCGTGTCGATGGCGTCCCAGTTGGCGTCGAAGTACTCCCGGGAGACGTCGTCGACCCGGTCGGACTCGAACCCCTCGGTGTTGGCGGCCTTGATGACCTGGATCCCCCCGAGGTTGTTCTCCAGCCGGGAGTTGAGTTTCCCGACCGAAGAGCGCACGTCGGCGTACTTGGGCTGGATTATATCGATGAACTTCCTGGTGAAAAAGGCGATCAGTGGTACCGGCACCAGGGCCACGAGCGCCAGCTGCCAGTTCATAAACAGCAGGATGCCGGCGATACCGACTACCATGATCGACAGCCGGAACAGAGAGTTCATCCCGTCGTTGAGGAACCGCTCCAGCCTGTTGACGTCGTTCGAGAGGATCGACATGAGTTCGCCGGTCTGCTTGTCGGCGAAAAAGTCCATGTTCAGCCGCTGCATCTTGTCGTAGGTGTCGGTCCGGACGTCGTGCTGGATGTTCTGGGCGAAGGAGTTCCACCCCCAGTTGCGCGTCCAGTGAAACGCCGCACCGACGAGGAACGCGCCGGCGATTATCGATATCGTCAGCCACAGCTGGCCGACCTGTGACTCCGGGATCCACGCTGCCGGAACGAACAGCAGACTGTACGGCTGGTCCCCGAAGATGGCGTCGATCGCGAGCGCGAGCAGGAGGGGCGGGAGGAGGTCCAGTATCCGGGCGACGACGCTGCTGACGAACCCGACCGTGAACTGGGCCGCGTTCTCCCGGCCGTACTCTCCAAAGAGGCGGCGCATCGGGCGGTCCACACGGTCGCGGACGTCCTCGAAGACCTCCTCCTCGTCGAGGTCTACGCTCATCGACTACTTGCAGGGGACGAACTCGCAAAAGAGCGTCGGTACCGTGGGATACGTTCCCGCACAGTGACGTATCCGACTGCGACCGGTTCCGGACGATAGCGCCCGCTCTCCGGTTTCGTTCGGGGTTCGGTATCGACTGGCAAGCCGAAGAGTCACATCCCATAGACGTTGGCCCGTGGGATTGCGACCCGGTCACCCGGGTCGAGTCCGGTCTCGTTGGTCCACCCGAGCGGGACCTCCAGCACCCACTTCGCCCGGCCGGCGTACGAGCCGTCGGCACCGTCGTCCGGGGCGGGTGCGTGGTGGACGGTCGTGACGCGCTCGTCCGCGCCGACGAACACGATGTCCAGCCCGAAAGACATGTTCCGCATGACGTAGGTGTGTTCGCGCTCGGCGTCGTGGACGAACAGCATTCCCTCGCCCGCCGGGAGGTCGTCGGTGGCGCTCAGACCCAGCCAGCGTTTGGCACGCGTGTCGGCGATGCGGACGTCGACGGCGGCCAGTTCCGTTCCGTCTGCGTCGTAGGTCGTGACTGTCGTCCGCTCGTACTCGGGGTCGGGCTGGACGAGGTAGTAGACGAGACTCGACTGAGCGACGAACACGGCGACCACGGCGGCGAGTGCGAGCGCGAGTGCGAGCGCGACGAGAAGTGCCCGGAGTCGGCGGTCCGCCATGAGAGAGAAGGTAGTGGGCGCGTCCGTCGTTACTTCAGCCGTTCCTGAAGAAAGGAGGGGTGTGCAGCGGTAACGCCCTCGACGGCGTGGATGTCGTCCTCGATGACCTCGCCGACGGCGTCGCCGTCCTTGGCGCGGACCTCGGCCATGAGCATGTGGTCGCCGCTGGAGGTGTACAGCGCCTCGATCTCCGGGACGTGCTTGAGTTCCTGTGTCGCCTCGACGTACCGCCCGCTCTCGACGTCGAGTCCGACGAGCGCGATGCTCTGGGTGGGCAACTTCTTCGGGTCCACGTCCGCGGAGTACCCCATTATCACGCCCTCGTTCTCCAGCCTGTTGATGTACTTGCGGACCGTCGGTTTCGAGACGTCCACGCGGTCCGCGATCTCGGCGTAAGAGGCCTGGGCGTCCTCCTCCAGGACCGAGAGAATGCGTTGTTCGGTCGATTCTGCACTCATGCGTTAAGGTTTGCCACCACCGAAAAAATATCTTGCGAATCCACAAACAGTGTGAATCCGACGGGTTTCGGGAGGTTGGCGGGCCAAAGGCCGGTCGG
>CAZAFX010000154.1:0-1730 GCA_964484895.1 uncultured archaeon
CACTGACACGGCACGATATCGACTTCGAGGCCGTCTACGGCGCCGCCATCGACGCCGCCGACCTCGCGTCGCTGGACGGTGCGTACCAGACGTACACGGACGCGTTCTTCAACTATTTCCAGGACGGCTGGGCGTATCCCCGGCGGCAGGCTATCCTCGATGTCATGCAGGCCAACGACATCACGGATACCGGGCAGTCCGACGCCTTCGCCGCGGCGTGGGAAGACGAGGAGGCTCGCCGCACAGAGCCGTTCGACGGCGCCGCGGATGCGGTCCGGGCGGTCGCCGACCGCCACCCGGCCGGCGTCGCCACGAACGGTACCGGCCGGCTCCAGCGGATGAAGCTCAAGGGGCTCGGCCTCGACGACCTCGACGCCGTGCTCATCTCCTCGGAAATCGGCACAGTCAAGCCGAACGAGGCGTTCTTCGACCGCGCCACGCAGGCGCTTCAGGCTGACACGTATGTCATCGTCTCCAGCGACATCCGCCGCGACCTCGCGCCGGCGAAACAGCACGGGTTCCGCACCGTGCTGGTGTCGGGGCAGGACTTGGACGACCGGGTCGCGAAGATCGTGGACCGGCAGGTGGCGTCGCTCGGCGACGTGCCGGACGCCGTTGACGACCTGTGCGGGTAGCGTCAGTTGGTGCCGTAGTCCGCGGCGAAGTCGCTGATTGCCAGCTGGAGCACGGTGTTGTGGTCGGGCGTCCGCTTGACCTCGATGACCACGAAGGCACCGTCCGCGTCCCGCCCGAACACGTCGATGTATCCCGCAGGACATTTGCGCTCGCGTGCCACGACCTCCAGCCCGTCCTCCACCAGGCTGGGGTCGTCCTCGATGGCCTCGTGGATGTCGACCTCGTGTCCTCGCACCTGCAGGTCCGCCCGGTCCACCAGCCTGTCGACCGTGATGAGCGAGAGCTCCTCGAACCGGATCTCCAGCACCTCGTCCGGGTCGTACCGCGTCGCCTCCAAAACCAGCTCCTCGTGGTCCTCGTCCACTGATACGTCCCACGTGTCCACGTCGGGCTGCCAGTTCTTCGGCTGGTAGTTGTCCGGCCCGTGCACCAGCAGCGCGGAGTCCTGCTTCACCAGCACGATGCGCTCCCCGCGGTCCAGCGTCGACTTCGCCCGCCCCCGGTAGTCCACGCTGCACAGCCCGTTCACCTGCACCGTGTACTGCCGTGACAGGTACTCCTCCAGCAGCGCCGCCGCCTCCGCCGCATCCGGCGCCTCAACCAGCCGCTCCATGCCCCTGCAGCAGCCGCCCACACTTAAACCGGTTCCGCAGCCGCAACCCACTTGAGTCTTCCGCCGTACAACGGCCGTGTATGGACTACACCATCCACGAGTTGCCGGCGGAGGAGCGGCCGCGTGAGAAGCTGCAGGCGTACGGCGCCGGCAACCTGACCGACACCGAACTGCTCGCCATCGTCCTCCGCACCGGGACGCAGGGGAAGAACGTGAAGGAGCTGGCCGGGGAGATCCTCACCACCTACAGCCTCGCCGACCTCGGGAACCGGTCCATGGACGAGCTGACGGCGTTCGACGGCGTCTCCGACGTCAAGGCCGGCCAGCTCAAGGCGGTCGGCGAGCTCGCCGCCCGGCTGCAGCGCCCGGACCGTGACACCATCTCGAGCCTGTCCGATGTCCGCGGCCACGTCGAGGACCTGGCGTACCGGGACGGCGAGACCCTGCGGGTGTTCCACCTGTCAAGCGGCAACGAGCTGCT
>CAZAFX010000154.1:1740-2203 GCA_964484895.1 uncultured archaeon
CAACGCGGCCGCCGTCGTCCTCGCCCACAACCATCCGTCCGGCGCGGCCGACCCCACGGAGCAGGACGTCGCCGTGACCGAGGAGGCGGTCGACCTCGGCGACCGGCTCGGCGTCACGGTGCTCGACCACGTCATCGTCGGCGACACCGTCACCAGCCTCCGCGAGCAGCGGCCCGACATGTTCTCCTAGGATCCGCCGTGCTGCTCCTGCCGGTACAGGTAGTACGAGTACGCCGTGAGGTAGATGCTGACGCCGGCTGCTGCACCGACCAGGATGACCGTGGCGTATGACGGGACCAGGATGCCGGGCAGGATGCCGACGGCCGCCGCCCGGAACAGGACGCTGGCGCGGTCGTGCGTCCGCCGCCAGACCGTGTCGCTGCTGAGCGTCCACGGGTTCCGGATGCCGACGAACCAGTTCGGCTCCGCCGCCCCGGACAGCCGACCGACCGCCCACAGCACC
>CAZAFX010000155.1:0-2195 GCA_964484895.1 uncultured archaeon
CCCGGCCCACCCCAAATCTTTTATACTGTTACTGTTAAGTAACAACACATGTCGGGGGAGGGTGTGGGGCTTGGGCTGGACCAGGATGGCTGGATCCGGCAACAGCGTGGCCGGGAGCCGTACGCGGCGGTCCGGGAGGCGGTGCAGAACGCGATGGATGCGGCGGAGGAGCCGGACGCGTCGCCGCCGGTCGATATCGATGTCCGTATCGGGTACGGGGACGGCTACGTGGTGGTGGAGGATGACTACGGGCCGGGCGTGGACGACCTCCGCCATTTCTACAAGGTGTTCGCCGGGAGCAAACGGGACGGCCCGGAGCAGCGCGGCCGGTTCGGCCGTGGTGCGAAGGAGCTGATCGCGGCGGCGGATCGGACGCTCGTCCACACGACGGGCGGCACGGCGGTGTTCACGGTGGAGCAGGACGAGGACGACGGGTACTTCATCGACGGCGAGCTCCACACGGACGTGCAGGCCGACAGCGGAACGTATGTGTTCGCCACGAACGACGACTGGGATGACGGGACGCTGGCGGCGGTGCACGACTATATCGACGACATCCTGCCGCCAGCGGACGCGTCGTTTTCGGTGGAGCACGTGGGCCGGGCGGACGCCGATGCACCGTACACGCCGCAGCTCACGCAGCGCGTGGCGCACGACAAGCCGGACCCGGACCCGGAGACGACGCTGCGGAACGTCCAGCTCAGGACCATCACGTACGACGAGACGGGGGAGAACCGGTTCTGGCGGCGCACCGATGTCGAGGTCTACCGTACCGAGGAGGGGGAGGGCGGCGTCTACGAGATGGAGATCCCGGTCACGACGGATGAGGCGTTCCCCTTCATCTTCAACGTCCAGCAGCGGACGCCGGTCGCGGAGCAGCGGGAGATGCTGTCCGACCGGTACCGGCGCCGCCTCCTCACGGCCCTGCTGCAGCACGACCTCGACGCGTTCGCTGACGACGAGCTGTCGGCCGACTACGTCACCGCCGCGCTCGACCGGGCCAGCCTCCCGGACGACGTGGAGCGCCGGTACATCGCCCGGCGGTGGGACGACCCTGACCGGCTCCTCTTGGAGACCGGGGAGACGACGGAGTACGCCCGCGACCGCGCGGAGCAGATGCACGACGACCTCGCGGACATCCTCGACGCGACCGCGGGCAGCCGCTCGGACGCCGTCAACGACCTGCTGAAGCGGCAGGTGTGGACCGCGGAGGACTGGGTGCAGAAGCGGAACCGGGAGGAACAGGTCGCCGCCGTCACCCCGTCCCCGGACCAGGAGGCGTTCCTGGACTTCACCCGCCGCGAGCTCATCCACCGCTCGTCGGTCCGGGGCATCGGCCAGATGATGGCGGAGATCGCGGGCGGCGAGGGCCGCGACAGCCGCGCCCAGCACAGCGACGACACGGTCCAGTACAACGTGCTCGTCGACCCGTGGGACGAGGTGACGCCGGAACGCGTCGGCACCGCCCTCCACGAGTACGGCCACCACGAGGCGGACAGCGACGCCCACGACGAGGAATGGTACAAGACGGTGCAGACCCTCGCCGGCGAGGTCATCGTCGACATGTACGAGGAGCTCGAGCACCGCCGCGGCGTGGACGGCGACGACCAGCTCATCCAGGAACTCGAGGAGCTCCGCCGCGAGAACCACGAACTCCGCAGCCAGCTCGAGGACGAGCAGCGGGGGGTCACCGGCCGCCTCCGCGACCGCCTCGGCGCACTCACCGACTACATCCGGCGCTGACCGGGCCTACCTGTCCGGCACGTCCCGCTCCCAGGCCACATCGTAGCCGGGTCCGGCCGTCACCGTGAACCGGCTGAACCCGATACCACGCCCCATCGACCGCGCCCAGCACACCAGCTCCAGCCCGTCCCCCTCCCGCGTGATGCGCGGTACGGCAAGCGCCACACCCCGCTCCCGGGCCCGGTCCTGCCACCGGTCGATGCTCTCACCGTCCACAAGCGCCAGCCCGTCACCCAGCACCGCCAGCGCCACCCGCGACAGCTGCTCCGCCGACACCTCGTCCTGCGCCAGCATCCCCATGTCCCGGCACACGCGCGCAAGATCCTCGCCGGGCGCCCCGTCAAGCACCGTCCCGTCGTCCCGCACGGCGTAGTACGCGGGCGCCGCGTCCCGCACATCCACGGGCGTGGCCGCGAGGAACGTCCAGCCGTCCACGCCCAGCCGCAGCGGCC
>CAZAFX010000156.1:0-2092 GCA_964484895.1 uncultured archaeon
TCGACGAGGGTCGTCCTGTCCTTGTTGTCCTGTTCTGCCTCGAGCACCTTTTCGGGGTCGAGGTCGTCCTCCACGCGGTCCTTGATATCGCTGATGTTCTCCTGCACCAGTGCCTCGTAGTCCGTCTCGTCCACATCTTCTTCGTCCGCTTCGCCCGGCTCCTCCTCGACGTCTTCCGCAGCCTCGTCCGCTTCCGTGGCCTCGACGCTGATCTTCTCCTTCTCCTCCTCGGAGACGTCGTACTTGGCGATGCGGCGCTCGTCGTCGAGGTCGAGCTTGATGAGGGTGAGGTTGGACGGGTCGAGCGCAATCCGCGTCTCCGAGCCGCCCACGGTCTCCCGTTCCACGCCGTCGACCTCGACCGTGTAGTCGTCGGTATCGATACTGCGGACCTCCCCGGTCTCGCCGGCGTGGTCGCCGCGCTCCACCTGCACCCGGTCACCGGTCCGGATGGGCAGCGTCTTGGTCCCGACGCGCTCCCGCAGCCCGTCGTCGAGCCGCGCGTTCAGGAACTTCTGCCGGTGGTGGTACGCCGCGTTCTCCCGGTACTTCCGCTGCTTCGCCGGCTGCGTCGACCGCTTCCAGTCCGCACTCCAGTCAGATGCCATACATATACCCTCCTACACGACCATGGACGCGATCTTCCCGATCGCGGAGTGCCGCTCCACGACCTCCTTCGCGACCACGCCCTTGATCCGGTTCCCCTTCGGGATGTTTGCCTCGTCCAGCAGCACCGCTGCGTTGTCCTCGAAGCTGATGCGCAGCCCGGTCGGCCGCTGGTACTCCTGCCGCTGCCGGATGATGACCGCATCGAACACCTCGCCCTTGACGTCCTGGTCGCCCTTCGTCACCCGCACGACCACGGTGTCCGACACACCGGCACGGGTGCGGCGCTGCCGCGTGCTGGTCCGGGCCTTCACACCGATGATCTTCAGTTCCTGCGCGCCGGAGTTGTCAGCGCACACCAGGTTGGTGCCGGCCTCCAGCGTCTTGGAGATGGACGAGCCGAGCGCCTTCATACGTCATCACCCGCGGCGACCACCACGAAGCTCTTCGTCTTCGACAGGGGGCGGCATTCGGCGACCCGCACCGTGTCGCCCTCGTCAGCATCGATACACGCAGGGTTGTGCGCGGCGACGCGTGTGTTCCGGCGCTCGTACCGCTCGTACTTCGGCACCTTCTCGGCGTACCCCCACCGGACCATGACCGTGTCCTCGGCCTTGTCGCTCTCCACGTCGCCGGTGAACACCTGCCCGCGTACCGGTAGCGTGCCGTGGAACGGGCAGCGGTCATCCTCACAGCTCTCCGCCGGCGGCTCCACGCCGATGCCGATGTCGCGTGCGTCTCCCATTGTCTCAGCCTCTATAGCCTCTCTACAGGGTATCTTCCCACTTACGAGGTAACTTTTTTAATATGCGCTCTTCCGGCCGCCCCACCAGCAGCTGCCCGTCCACGTCCACCCGCACGTCGTCCAGCGCGAACCGGAACGTGGCCCCGTCCTTCGGCACCGTCCGCTCCGCCGCCCCGTCCGCGACGACGAGCGTCTGCCGGGTCTCGTCCACCACCCGGCCGGACACCTCCTCGCGTCCAGGATCGTCGTCCGCCACAACGGTCACGTGCAGCCCGATGAGCTCGTGCCGCGGCAGGTTCTCCGGCGTCCGCGGCGCAGCATCCCAGTCCGGCGCGTCCAGCGGAGACGGGGACATCCTACTGCTGGACCTCGATCGCGTCCCCGCTGAACCCGAGGTCCTCCAGGACGTCCCGGATCCGGTGCCGGTGGTCGCCCTGCAGCATGATCTTCCCGTCCTTGCTCGTCCCGCCGCACGCCAGCTGCTTCTTCAGCTTGGTCTCCAGGTCCCCGATATCGACCTCGTCGTCGTCGAACCCCTCGACCACGGTCATCTTCTTCTGCCACCGGCGCTCGGAGATGCTGACCGTAATCTGCTGGTCCTCCCGCGCGATATCTTTGCAGACACAGAGCTCCTGCGGCAGGCCGCACTTCGGACAGTTCTCAGCCATCGTCCCTCCGTTCCTCGTCTGTCACCGTCTTCAGCCGCGCAATCGTCCGCCGGATCTCCTTGATACGCCCCGG
>CAZAFX010000157.1:0-2090 GCA_964484895.1 uncultured archaeon
TCGTCCCGCCGGTACGCCACGGCCTCGTCATCGATGGAAAGCTTCCCGCGGCCGAACAACTCCACGAACGCGTCGACCACGGCATCCCATGCGTCGTCGTCCATCACGGGTCACGCCGTCGCGTCGGCCACGATCTTGTACAGCAGCCCGATGCCGGAGCCGACCTGCAGCACAAGGCCCGCGACGATCGCGGCCACCCCGATGAGGTTCTGGACGATGACGACGACGGCGCCAGCGTGCACGTCCCCGGCCGCGACCACGCCGAACCCGGTCAGCGCTGTCCCGATGACGCCAGCGAGCACCAGCCGCAGCACGTCGCGGCCGAGCGCGTACCGCATCGCCTTCTCCGCAGTCACGTCAGCCATACCGGGTACTGCACGCTGCCGGGTTATAAATCATGCTTCCCTGGCAGGTCGTCCGGCCCGGTCACGGTCCTGACGTCGGGGAACGGGAGGATGAACCGGCCGCCGGCATCCAGGTACGCCGCCTGCTGCGCCACGATCTCCTCCGCGAAGTTCCACGCCAGCAGCAGCACGGCGTCCGGCTGCCGCGCCGTCAACGCCTCCGGCCCGACGATGGGGATGTGGCTCCCCGGCGTGTACCGGCCCTGCTTCAGCTCGTTCCGGTCCGCGATGAAGTCCAGCGTGTCCGCGTCGATACCGCAGTAGTTGAGCAGCGTGTTCCCGCGGGCTGACGCCCCGTACCCCGCGAGGCTCCCCTCCACGCCGTCGAGCGCAGCGAGCAGCTCCCGGCGCCTGGCCTCGGCCGCGTCCCGGAACCGGGCGTACGTCCCCGCCGAGAACAGGCCGGCGTCCGCCTCGTCGTCGATGACCGCGGTCACCGCCGGTGCCGGCGCGGAATCGCCGTCGGCGTGCCGGACCGTCACCCGGATGGAGCCGCCGTGCACCGAGATGCGCTCCACGTCGACGGCACGCAGCCCGAACCGTGCCACGTGGTCGGCGATGGCCTTCACCGTGAACTGGGAGACGTGCTCGTGGTAGATGCCATCGAACTGGTGCTGCTCGACGATGTCCAGGGCGTGCGGGACCTCGATGATGAAGACGCCATCGTCCGCGAGCAGCGTCTTCACCCCGCGCGTGAACGCGGCAAGGTCGTCGATGTGATGGTAGGTGTTGGTCGTGACGACCGCGTCAGCGGCACCATGCGCCGCCACGATATCCTCCGCCACAGCCGGCGAGAAATAGTCGTTCACCACCTGCACACCACGGTCCCGGGCGCGCGCCACTATGTTCTGGGCCGGATCGACGCCAAGCCCGGCGGCGCCACGGTCCTGCACAGCCGCCAGGAACAGGCCGTCGTTGCAGCCGATGTCCACCACGAGCCCATCCCCCACCCGACCGGTCACCGACTCGGCGAGCGCCGCGAAGTGCTCCTGCATCGTGTCGGCGGCCGACGGGACGTAGACGTAGTCGTCGAAGAACCCGTCCGGCACGTTGTCAGGCACCTGGATCAGCCCGCAGTCACGGCAGACGTGCGCGTTCAGCGGCGCCGCCGGCTCCGGATCGGCCAGCGCCCCCTCCGTCAGGAACCGGTTCGCGGGCGGATGGTCGCCGAGCGGGAGGAACAGCTCCACGTCGCTGCTGCCGCACCCCCGGCACGCCGACATCTGCGCAGCCCCATCCATGCGCCAGTATCATCGCGCAACGCTTAAGCCAGTCCTGACCCGCCTACTGCCGTGGCTCGGGAAGCGGCTCCACAGGGTACCGACGCTGTGGCAGGTCGGGCAGCTGCAGCGTCTTCACCCGGTCCCACGTCGTCTCGTCCAGCACCACGAGCTCGTCCATCCCGAGCACGTACAGGTAGTCGTCGAGGTACCGGGCGCGCTGGACGTTCCGCATGTCGACCGCCCGCTCCAGCGCGAGGCCGTCCCCGTACGAGAACACGTAGCCGCCACTGGCCGCGGGGACGAAGAAGACGCCGTGCTTCTCGTCGTGGAGGAACGCGTGGTGGGTCTCCCGGATAGCGGACCAGCGCTCGTCGAGCACGTAGTCGTCCGCCACCACCGGGTCGGCGGGGTCGGAGACGTCGAACACCACCGCCTTCACCTGGCCGTCCTCCTCGCCGATGCC
>CAZAFX010000158.1:0-2040 GCA_964484895.1 uncultured archaeon
GCGTCACTGAGATCGTACTCCTTGAAGTCGCCGGTCACCATCTCCCGCGGCGTCTTCTCCCCGAGCTTTGACTTCTGCGCGAGCAACTCCTTCCCGTACGCCTCGACCTCCACGCCAGCCGTCTCCGCCAGCCGCGGCGCGACATCCCGGTCGACATCGGTCGTGGTCGGCGACCGCAGCACGACCGTATCGCTCAGCAGCCCGGACAGCAGCAGGCCGGCCGTCTGTTCGTCGATCTCCACGCCGGCCTCGTCGTACATCCTGGTCAGGATGGTGGCGGTGGAGCCGATGGGCTCGGCCCGGAAGTAGATCGGCTCGCTGGTCTCCACGTCCCCGATGCGGTGGTGATCCACCACTTCCACCACCTCTGCGTCCCGCGCACCCGGCACGGCCTGGCTGTACTCGTTATGGTCGACCAGGATAAGCTCGTGCCCGGCGGCATCCTCCAGCACGTCCGGCACGTCCACGCCGAACCGGTCCAGCACGAACGCGGTCTCCGGGTTCAGCTCCCCGCACCGCGCCGCGGTCACGTCCTCACCCTGCTGCTGTTTCAGCCGCGCGTACGCGATCGCCGAGACCACGGTATCGGTATCCGGCTGCTGGTGGCCGATGACATATGTCTCTGACATACCGCTACTCGGCCGGGTCGAGATTTAAGAACCTAGTGCGCCGCACCGCCTCCTCGAAGCGCACACCGGTTCCAAGCCGCTCCCAAGTCTCTCCGCATTCGCCCTGGGTACGGTGGCAGCAACCGCTTCACATATGCCACAGCAGCCGCCCACAAGCGCGTCGACATGGAAACAACGAGTGGGGGTACGTGTGGCGACGAAGGTGTCTGCGCTTACAACCTGCTGTCCGTGGGCGGTTGTGTCGATGGCGCGGTGAGGTGGTTGTTTCCCCAGTCCTGCAACGCGGTGATGACTGGTTCCAGAGATGCGCCTAGGTCTGTGAGGGCGTATTCCACCTGCACCGGTTTTTCCTTGACAACAGTGCGTTCCACGAGTTCGCTCGCCTCTAGGGCGCTGAGGTTGCTGGAGAGCACTTTGTTCGTGATGCCGTCGATCTCGTCCTTCAGTTCGTTGAACCGGAGCGGCCCCTTCTTGAGGAGGCGGTGGATGATAACAGGATGCCATTTCTTCCCGATCAGGGCGGCGGCACAGGTGATGGCGCACCAGTCTGCGCCCTGACAGTCCATCTCCAGGCACGGTTGATCGCTCACGGGTTACCCCTTGGTAACGGGATATCTGCTCGGTATCCCGCCCGTATAAAAGGTATCAGATAACCATTAAGTATCGCTCGGATACCATGACCGTGATCGACATCGAGTACTGTGCCCCATGCGGACTGCGGGACGGCGCCATAGACATCCAGACGGCGATCCTTGAGGCGGTAGAGGACAAGGTGGAGCGGGTCTCCTTGACGCCCGGGCACGACGGCGTTATCATCGTCCGTGTGGACGGGGAGCAGGTGTTCCACAGCGGTGAGGACGACTACGATCAGGATACGGTCGTGGCGGATATCGTCGCGGACGTGGAGCAGCGACTGTGAACCGTAGCCGAGGATACATCGGCGCAAGAAATGTGGGAAGACGTTCGTCTCGGGTAGGTACTGGATCAGCACGTGGCGAACATGGGGGAGAAACGACGCAACACTATACCCGGATGTGCCACGATATACATACGTGAACAACATGCGCACTGAATTCATCACACTCGAACGGCTACTGGAAAAGCAGGAAAACGATGATGACTTCACCCTTGTCGAGGTGCTCGGTGAGGACCAGTACGCGGACGGACATATCCCCGGCGCCATCAACATCCCGGTCAATGAAATCGAGGAGCGCGCTGCGGACGAGCTGGAGACGGACGCGGACATCGTGGTCTACTGCGCCAGCTACGTCTGCCAGGCCAGTGTGAAGGCCGATGAGAAGCTGCACGGTCTCGGATTCGAGAACGTGACCGATTTCAAGGGCGGGAAGGCCCGTTGGAAGCAGGCCGGCCTCGAACTCGAATCCGGTGGCGGCGACACTGTCCGATCCAA
>CAZAFX010000159.1:0-2014 GCA_964484895.1 uncultured archaeon
CCGGGTTCGCCGACCTCAAAGTACCGGGTGTCGAGTGGCTCGCGACCGACCTCCAGCGGGAGATAATCGACGAGTTAGCGTCTCGATCGAGCGCAACCGCCCGGGAGATCGCCGTTGCCGTCGACTGCTCGAAAGAGCACGTTCGCGAGACGCTCGCCCGCCTCGAGGAAGAGGACCTCGTCGCCCGACACCGGGCCGCCGGCGAGCACGGCGCCGACGTGTACCGGGAGGACGGGGTCGAAAGCGCGATCGTCGACCTCGGGACAGAACAAATCGCCAACGATCCCCTAGAAGGCTCTAGTAGGTGGTCGTTGGTAGTTCGGGACCTGCATACGTGCGGAACGGGGCTCGGGAGACGCCGCAGCGCCGATCACGCCGGACCCCCAGGGGGTGAACAGGAAACACCAGAGGTTGAAGCGGGCGCTCGAGACGGCCCACCTCCAGGCTGATCAGCACAGCAGCATTCCGATTCGCATCCCCGTGTCCGCAAGAAGGGCTATCACGCACGTTGCTCGACCGTCGGCCTCCTTCAGCCCCATAGATGGGTTCAGCATGGCGTCGATCTCGTCGTCGCTGAACACCCTTTTCTTCTCGATCTCGTCGTTGTCGATGTTGTAGAACTCGATTTCGCTTGCCCACTCCCGGTCCAGGAAGCGGAAGAACGGCTTCCAGGAGCCCTTGTAGTCGTTGATGGTGGACTTCTTGCAGCCGTAATCGTGGCGGAGGGTTACGGTGAACGAGTCGAGCGTCTCTTTGTCGAACCGGACAAGCGGTGTGTCCGTTCGCACTGCCGTGAGGCGGATGTTTTTCATATGTTCCGCGTTCGAGTGATCCTTGTTGTGTCGGTTTGCCTGCAGGTGATTCAGGAACTTCAGGATCGCTTGTTTGTCCTCTTCGGACATCTTCCCCTCTTCGACGCTTCTGTCGAGCTTATCCAGTTCGTTTTCGAGACGCTGCCCGAGGTTTCCAGGATCGTTTAGGTTCATGATTCACCGAGGTTCCGAGTGATTAGGGATGTATATACGTGGGATTTCGTTTTTGCCTCCGACGACAGTGCCGAACACGGAACTCCCGCACCAGTGAGACCGGTCATCCCGGTGGGTGACACCGCTTCGGAGGTATCGGCCGGGGTTGATCCTCCCTCAACACCCGCTGACTAACCCGCCGGTCGCAGTCGTGTCCGCCCCCATCGCGAGCAGCGCGTTGCGCCCGCTCCCCGGATCCCCCGTCCTGATCCAGATCTTAGATACGCGCACGTGGTGTAGTTATCTCTCACTGATCTGAACGACGGATTTTTTCGGCGGCTGCCCTGGTTGATGCGTTCTTCGATCCTGTATTCGATGTCTTCGGGTCGTTAGTGCGCTCAACGAGCGCGGCGAGGTCGCCACCCACCCCAGACTCGGCGTCGAGGAGCGCTCTCCAGTTTAGGGGGTCGGCGTCATCGTCACCGGCCTGATCATGTGTGACTGCTATCTCGAACAGTGAGAACACTCGAACGCATCCCGCCCGGACGCAATATCAAGTACGTCATATATTCCTGGTGTCTCAGAGGTGGTGAAACCCTGGTCGGGGGAAAGGGGTGAACCCCGGGGGACCGGGGCAGCTCCACCTGCCAGGGACTGCCGGGATCTACCACCAACCCCCCACCAGGGTATACCAGGCGTTAACCAGGGGGGGACCAGGGTCGGACCAGGGGGGGCACCAACCCCCCCACCAACCCCCTGGTCAACCCCTGGTGGCGGAGGGGGTAAACTACCCTTCTATACACATATCTCAGACTCGAAACCAATGGGGTGTTAATTGGCTGTTAAGTATGTTTGTATTGCTACACGTCCGAACTCACACGTGTGGGCTGCTGGCTGGCTCGTCAGTCGCCAGCCTCGCCGTGCCGATCTTCGCCGGGTCAAGCGGCCTGATCCGCGTCGTCGTTCTCGAGGTGGTGTTGCAGCTCCCTCTGATGGGTTCCCGACGGTGGTCCCGGCGGCGACGCCCCGACCTCGCGGATGGTTTCCCG
>CAZAFX010000160.1:0-1988 GCA_964484895.1 uncultured archaeon
GGATCACCCTGTGCGCCCAAGATTTACATAGCTGCGGCGAACCGATCACAGCCCGATGTACGATGCGTAGATCGACTTCGCCTCCGCCGCCGACCCGGCCTCCACCACCATCCGCCCGTCCCGGAACAGGGTGAAGGCTGCCGCCCCGTCGAACCGCAGAAGGTGCTCACGAAGGGTAACCTTTCCCTGTTCCCGCAGTGAATCAGCGATTTCTTCCATCGAAAGCGTTTTTTCGCGGTCAGGATTAACGTGATAGGTGTCTGCCCCGCACAGCTGCGTGGTCGTCGTGCCCGTCTCCCCGTCCAGGTGTGGCCGCTCGCCGCCGCACACCTGGCAGCTGTCCCGCTGCGACACTGCGAGCCGGCGGGAGAACCGGTCGTACAGCCGGTAGCACCGGCCCCCGGCCGTACCGTCCATCGTCTCCGGGAGCAGTCCGGTAGCAAGCCGTGCCACACGCCGGGCGGTTGCCCGTGCGATGCCGCCGGTGCGGCACGAGGCCAGCTTCGCCGGTGCGACATCGCCGTACAGGCATCGGAGGCAGGCGTCCCCGGGCGTGATGGGGACGACCGTCCCCCGCATCCCGAGGGCGGCCGTGTGGAGCCATGGCACGCCTTGGTCCCGGCAGTACTCGTTGAGCAGCTGCCGCGTCGCGAGGTTATCCGTCGCATCGAGCACGGCGTCGGCGGCGTCCAGCAGGTTGACGGTGTTCGCGGTCAGGTCGGCCACCTGCGCCTCCGCCTGCACGCCTGACCCCTGGTCCCGGAGGGCGTCGACGGCAGCGGCCGCCTTCGCCTGGCCGACCGTGTCCTCGCCGTATAGCGCTGACGTCTTCAGGTTCCGTTGATCGACGGCGTCGCGGTCGATGACGGTCACCGCGTCGCAGTCCGGTGCGGCCTGAGCGAGTAGATGGCTGCCGAGGGTGCCGGCGCCGACCACGGCGAGGTGCGGACGGTCCATGCAGCCGTGTACGGTGGTGAACGTTTAGGTATGCACGGGTGGGCGAAACCCTTTTGAACGTGCAGCGGGCAGTTCATGGTGTGACGGACGATGCCGGAGGAGCTTGATGCGGACGCGCTGGACGAGGCGATGGAGAGCGGTGAAACGTGGGTCATCGATTTCTGGGCCGAGTGGTGCGGTCCCTGCAAGACGATGAAGCCGATTTTCGAGTCGGTGTCGGAGGCGGTCGACGCCCGGTTCGGGAAGGTCAACATCGAGGACAACCAGGAAGCAGCCACCACGTTCGGTGTCCGCAGCATCCCGACGTTCCTCGTGGTCCGCGACGGCGAGGAGGTTGACCGGGCCATGGGTGCGATGTCGGAACAGGAGTTCCAGGACTGGGTCGAGGACGCGATCAACGGATAGGCCGCTCAGCACCGTCCGGTACCGGTCAGCATTCTGTCTCGATGGCGTCGGCCAGCTGCGACGCAGGCTTCACCCCGTCCGGCAGCCGCGTCACGCTGCCGTCCGGGCAGACCAGGACCATCGGCGCCCGCGGCGGGATGAGGATGGAGCTCCCGAACCGGTCCCGCAGCGCCCGGATCATCTCGGTCGGCGCCACGGCGTACCGCCAGTCGAACCCGTGCTCGTCTAGGTGCCTGCGGACCGTGGCAGCGTCCTCGTTCGGGTCGGTGTTGACCGTGACGGACACCACGTCCGGATAGTCCGCGTGGAAGTCCTGGAGTTCCCGCTGCTGCCGGAGGCAGGTCGAGCACCAGACCGCGAACGTCTCCACCAGCACCGGCCCCTCGAACTGGCCGAGGGTGAACGACTCCCCGCTCCGCACATCCGTCAACGGGATGTCAGTGAACGCCGCGTCACCCGCTGTCCCGTTCCCTGCTGCCGGTGTGCCGTCCGCGCCCGTACCGGTGCACCCGGCAAGGAGGATGCTGACGAACAGCACCCCTGCCGCAAGCCGTGTCGTCGCCATGGCCTATCACTGTGCCGTGCCGTTATATACCTCCGTCTTCGGATGGAACGCGCTCCAGGCG
>CAZAFX010000161.1:0-315 GCA_964484895.1 uncultured archaeon
CTGACCCCCCGGAGGAACACCCACCCGCTGAGAATCCGAACTCGCTCATGCCGACGACTCGTACCTCGTTGCGTCCGATCTCGGCAGCCGACTTGAGTTCCGATCTTGCTTCCCATGCTGGTGAATCACTGATACCCAGTTCTGGGCTGATAACCAGTCTTCTCCCGCTGTTTCTCACCCCAGGGGACGACTCATCGGGGTGAGCCTCCGAGCTGTTGGTCTTGGCTCTTGTGACGGAGGTTGTGATGGAATCTTACTTGTTGTCGGTGATTGAGAACGGCTCGAAGAGACGCTATCTCCCGGTTTGTTTTCTCT
>CAZAFX010000161.1:325-1128 GCA_964484895.1 uncultured archaeon
CCGAATCAAGTGGCGGCCGAATCGTGTCCATGTCGCTTCGCTGAACCCAGCTGTGAGTGAGAGTGAGGTCCTCGGACTCTCGACCCCAGGGGTGCTTGGTCTCAAGGTGGGTCTCCCATCGCCTCCAAACCACCCACCCTCCGACACCGCTCTTGGGGCTCTCACCAGCCTCTGTCACAAGAGCCTGGACCGTGGGCCGTTACCGGCGTCGGCCAGCTAGCCGGACGGCAACCAGCGCAAGCGCTACGAGCGCGACCACGGGAGTGAATCCAGGCCCCTCTGCTGTGGGAGTTTCTCCCCTGTCGTCGTCGCCCTCCTCTGGGTCGGCCTGTGGCGCCTGTTCGGCGTCACTGCCGGACTCGTCACTCCCGTCGGGTGCTGCCGTGGCCGTCGGTGTCATGGTGTCGGCGACAGCAGTCGGTGTCGGAGTTGGTGTCGGGGTCTGCGTCGGGGTACTCTGGGCAGACGACCCACCGCCCAGGGACACCGTCTGTGCACTCCCGTCGACGGTGAACGTCTTTTCGTTCTGGTTGTCGTTCGAGTCAGTGACGAGAATCCGGACCCGTGTCTCGCTGTCGCCGACGCTGAGCGTCTGGTCGATGTCGACTCGACTCGTCACATCGCCCCGATATACCTGCTGGATATCGATTACATCCTCAGAGTCGGGATCGACCGATTCAATCACGACGCTCGTGATTTCACCACGATCAACACGATCCTGGACCCTGAGGTCGCCGTTCTCGAATCTGGTTCGGTCCGCGTCGAGTGTGATTCGTGGTTCGATTTGCCGGTCGTACACCACT
>CAZAFX010000161.1:1138-1988 GCA_964484895.1 uncultured archaeon
TTCTTCGCACTGATCACTGGTCCCGGTCTCGTCATTTTCTCCCGGTTCTATTGAAGAAGGATCAGTGTCGATCTCTTCGTCCGAATCTTCCGGTTCTGTCATACTTCGGTTTGGTATCCGGTGTTTCCGGCGTTGTCGGTCGCTTCAACGCGGAACTGATTGGAACCCTCACTCAGTTCGACTTGCTTGTTGATGTCGACAGAGAGTCGATCCGGGTTCGGGTCAGGACTCCGCTCGGTAAGGGGCTGAAACGTGGTCCCATCGGGCCGTTCGATTTCGATCGTCTGGAGTTTGACGTTGTCGGTGACCGTTCCCCGGACCCTAACCTCCGGCGCTCCAGTTCGACGAGGGACGCTCAACTCCACTGTCGGCGCTTCGGTATCGTCCACAGCAAGTGTAAACTCGTGGCGTCTCACATTCCCCATCTGATCGGTGTACTGGACCCGGAGGTCGTTCTCGCCGTCACCGAGGAACAGTTCTTGATCGAACTCGTCACCGGCACCTTCGATTTTGTGGGTTTGGCTCGATTGGTCCGTCGTTCCGCCGTAGGTGTACTCAAAGACACGCCTGATCTGGATAGTTTCGACACCGGTGTGGTCGTCAAGGTTCGCGGAGAGAGTCACATTGGCGTCTCCGACAGTGGTGAGATCTGGTGGTGGTGTCTTATCGGGCGTCCGAAACGGGTTCGTGTACTCGATGAGTGGTGCTGCGCCGTCTCTCAGGATGGTGGCGTCGAAGGTTGAAGTATCCTCAGCCTTGACAATTATCCGGACGTCCTGTTCACCGTTGTCGAGGTCGAGAGTTGTCGATTCGGAGACCGATTCCGCGTCTGGTTCGTAACTCTCGCGGA
>CAZAFX010000162.1:0-1981 GCA_964484895.1 uncultured archaeon
CTGGTGGCGCTGTACCTCCCCATCGGCGGCGTGCTCGGGGCGTTCCCGTTCAACTTCGCCGGCTTCACCGGGTTCAACCTCAACTTCTACCAGCCCGTCGGTCCCCTCGCCTTCCTGGGCGCGTGGGTCTTCCTCGTCGCCAACCTCCTGTTCTGGGTCGGCTGGATCAACGTCCAGCTCGGCTTCTTCAACTGCATACCGGCGTTCCCGCTGGACGGTGGACACATACTCCGTACCAGCACGGAGGCGATCGCGTCGCGGCTCCCCGTCAAGACGACACAGCGGTCGGTCAGAGCCGTGACTACGACGATCGGCGTGACGATGCTCGTCAGTTTCCTGCTGATGGTGTTCGGGCCGCAACTGGTGCCCGGGTGAGCCGGGTCACCCCGATCGGGCCCACACCAGCGCCGCGACGCCGGCGATCGCCAGGAACGCGATCAGTGCCTGGTTCGGAATCGTCAGGGCCCCGAACAGGCGGAACTGCACCCGGCCACACCCGGCGAACGAACACTGGAGCGTGGGCGTCGTCTGCAGGTACGAGTGGTACGCCGCGACGAAGACGCCGGGCACGGACAGCGGGAGGACGAGGCGGTGGGCATCGCGCTGGTCGGTCAGCGCGGCGTAGCCCAGGACGACCACCAGGGGGTACATCAGGATCCGCTGGTACCAGCACAGTTCACAGGGGAACAGCCCTAGCCCGTACTGGTAGTTGAGACTGCCGAGCGTCGCGACGAACGCGACCAGCCAGGCCCCAGCGAGCAGTCGGCGCCGAGACCCGCCAAACGAGGCGAGACGACTCCGTTTGCCCCCGTTCATGGCTCAGAGTCGATTGTCGATCTTCGTCGCGATGTCCTTGTACAACTCATCCCAGCTACTGCCACCTGCCTCGGCGTCACCGACGAACACCGTCGGCGTGGTGCTGACTCCGCGTTCTTGACCGGCCGACGCGTCGGCGTCGACGACCGTGCTGTACGTGCCCGATTCCCCGTCGTCGACCGTCTCGTCCGCGTCGGCTCCGACCTCGGCGGCGACGTCGCCAACCATTCCCCAGGTCTGTTTTGTCTGCCGTTCGAACACGCCCTTGGCGAACGCGAAGAAGGCCTCGTCACCGACCTGGGCCTGGACGCTCCGGCCGGCGTAGGCGTAGTTCTCCGACCAGCCGTTGACGACCGGGAAGTCCCGGTGCTCGTAGCGGATCGTCCCGTCATCGACGTACTCGGACTCGATACGGGGATACACCTCCGCGTTGAAATCGGCACAGTGCGGACAGCGCAGGTCCTCGAACACGGTGACGGTCACGGCCGCCTCCGGGTCGCCCGCGACGGGGATCGAGAGCTCTTCCGGGGGGACCTTCTCGTCGCGTTGGGTCGCCGTGGTGTCGTCGTCGCTCCCGTCCGAGCCGTCGGTCCCGTCGGTGCCGTCCGACCCGCCATCGTCCGAACAACCGGCCAGACCGACCGACAGCGTCCCAGCGGCGGCCTGGAGAATCCGTCGTCGTCGCTGTTGCATGCGAAACACGTTAGAAAAGGTCGTACTTCCATCCGACGATTTCTTTCGTGTCGAGGCGTCGACGAGAGGAACCCGCCGGCTCACTCCTCGCGCTCGATGCCGAGGCGATCGTAGAACTCGTCCGGCGTGTCATCGATGCGGTCGAAGTCGGGGTCGAAGTAGTGTTCGTGGTGGCGGATCATCTGCTCGACGATCCAGGCGCTGAACGTCTCGTCGAATCGCCACGCGTCGTCGATCTCGGGCACTTCGAACCGGTCGTCGCTGGCGAAGGCGACGTACACGTGGTAGAACCCGAGGATGGTGTCGGCGAACTCCCGGGCCTTCTGGGCGCTCTGTTCGCGCCGGTCGGCCAGCTCCTCGACACCCGACTCTGTCAACTCGAAGTACTTGCGGTCCGGTTCGTCCTCTCGTTCGACGCGCTGGGCCCACCCCTCGTCCTCGAACTTGTAGAGGATGGGGTACACCGAGCCGT
>CAZAFX010000163.1:0-1974 GCA_964484895.1 uncultured archaeon
TGACCCGCTGGGAACTGGGACATGTCCAGAAAGGCAAGTATCGGAATTTCGACATCTGACCTCATCCGACTGATGGAGGTGAAAAGATGGGATGCACTGACAACGGAGTCGTCGCCAAAAACATGATGGAATTGCGCATTGAAAATAGGGCCAGGGGCTTGGGCCCTTGCGCACTGAAAATGGGGCCACCGCAGCGGATCGGTCGAATCCGTGGCCATCGAGCGATGATGCTCGTGGGACACGGAGGCCGACGAGGTGTTAACGGTGGCACAACACGAACTTATACGACGCAAGCACTACATTGACGGGCTCAGCCGGCGAGCGATCGCGGCGGAGCTGGGCCATTCGCGGGACACGGTGGCGAAGGCGGTGTCGAACCCGAGCCCGCCGCGGTATGAGCGGCGTGAGCGGCGGGGCAAGCCGGCGATCGACCCGGTGAAGCCGATCATCGACGCGTGGCTGGAGCAGGACCGGGGGCGGCCGCGGAAGCAGCGGCACACGGCCCAGCGGGTTTATGAGCGGCTGTGCGAGGAGCACGCGGACCAGTTCACGGGCTCGGCCAGCGCAGTCCGGCGGTATGTCGCCGAGGCGAGGGCCCACCAGGGCGAGGTGTTCATGCCGCTGGCGTTCGAGCCGGGGGAGGAGGCTCAGGTCGACTGGCACGAGGGCTGGGTGATCGAGAACGGCGAGTGGACGAAGGTGCAGTTTTTCTGCATGCGGCTTTGCTACAGCAAGGCGACCTTCGTCTGGCCGTATCGCCACGCGACGCTGGAAGCATTCCTGGATGGGCACGTCAAGGCGTTCGAATCCTTTGGCGGGATTCCACGGCGGCTGGCGTACGACAACCTCCGCAGCGCGGTGATCCAGGTCAGCCACGGCAAGGAGCGTCGGCTGAACCGGCGGTTCCGGGAGCTGCGCAGCTGGTACGTCTTCGAGACGCGTTTCTGCAACCTGGCGGCCGGTCACGAGAAGGGGGATGTGGAGAACTCGGCCAAGCGGAGCGAGCGGACGTACCTGACGCCGGTGCCGGAGGTCGGGGACCTGTCGGAGCTGGGCCCGCACCTTCAGCGTTGGTGCGAGCGTGACCTGGATCGGGCGGGCCCATCGCCGCATCAGGCCCGACCGCGGCGTGAGCTGCTGGCGGAGGAGCAGGCGGCCCTGCGCCCGTTGCCCGAGCACCGCTTCGAGGCTTGTCATCGGGTGGGCACGTTCGTCGGCAAGCACGCGCTGGTGCGATACGACAACAACTTCTATTCAGCCCCGGTTCGATATGCCCATCGCACGTGCACGGTGAAGGCGTTCGTGGACCGGCTCGAGATCGTCGTGGACAGCGAGCTCATCGCGCGCCATCCCCGGCGTGAGGGCCGGGGTCAATACGAGCTGACCCCGGAGCATTACCTGCCGCTTCTGAGGAAGAAGCCGGGGGCGCTGGACAACGCGCGGCCGTTCAAGGGTCAGCCGTGGGGCGAGGACTTCGCGCTGCTGCGGCGTGAGCTGGAATACCGCCACGAGGAAGACGGGACGTGGCAGTACATCCGCGTGCTGCTGCTGTTCACGGAGCACGACGAGGCGGATGTAAAGGCAGCGGTCCGGCGCTGCGTTGAGCGGCGGGCTTTCGCGTATGAGGCGGTGGTCGCGGCGCTCAATGACGAGCCGGTGCGCGTCATGGGCCGGTTGGACCTGACGGATCGGCCCGAGCTGGCCGTCGCGACGACCGGCCAGCGTTCGGCCGCGGTGTACGACCGGCTGCTCAAATCGCGGGAGGAGGTGTCGGCATGAGTCAGTCTCAGCATCTTCTCCATAGTCACCTGACGGCGCTGAAGCTGCCGACGTTCCGGCGGGAGTACGAGGCGATCGCCCGGCGGTGCGCGAAGGAAGAGGCCAGTTACGCCGCGTTCCTCGAGCGTCTGGCGGAACTCGAGCTGCAGCAACGGCGGAGCCAGGCGATCGAGCGTCGGCTCAAGCAGGCCCAGT
>CAZAFX010000164.1:0-1020 GCA_964484895.1 uncultured archaeon
TGGCCTGCCCGGCCGGCACGAGGAACAGGTCCAGCCCGGCGCGTCCCGCCGCCTCAGCCTTCAGCACCATGTCGCCCACCCGCCCGATGCGGCCGTCCGGCCAGCGATGACGGTGCGTCGGTCCACGCCGGATGGTCGGTTCCGCAGATTTTTGAGTGTCGCCGCAAGGGTTACAGCAACGCCTTGATGCGTTCGAAGCCGTCGTCGATGGCGTCCATGTCGGCGCTGCCGAAGCACAGCCGGATGTTGGTCTGGCTGGCGGCGCCGCACGGCTCGCCGGGGACGACCGCCACGCCGGCCTCGTCGAGCGGGGTGCGGGCGAACGTCCAGGAGTCCTGCCCGGTGTCGGGGAAGGCGTATATCGCGCCGCCCGGCTCGACGGCCGCCCGGTCCAGGTCGGCGATGTGGTCCATGACGCGGTCGCGCCGCCGCCGATATTCTTCCCGCATCGTGTCCGCGTACGACGTGGCGTGGTCGAGCGCGACCTCGGCGGCGCGCTGCCCGAGGTAGTTCGGGCAGGCGGTGGTCGCCCGGTTCACCTTGCCCATGTGACGGATGAGGTCGGCGTCCTGCGCCGCCGCCCATCCGATGCGGTACCCGGTCATGGCGTAGTTCTTTGACAGGGAATTGACGAGCACGGTGCGCTCCGGGTACATGGACGCGACGGAGGTGTGGTCGCCACCGTCGAACACCAGCCGGTCGTACACTTCGTCCGCCACGATGAGCAGGTCGTGCTCCGCCGCGATCTGCCCCACGGTCTGCAGGTCGTCGGCGTCGTACACCCGCCCGGTCGGGTTTTCGGGCGTGTTGATGATCAACGCCTGTGTGTCGGCCGTGATAGCGGCCCGCACCGCCTCCCCGTCGATCTGGCCCTGCGAGAAGTATGGCACCTGCCGCAGGCGGCCGGGCGTGGCCCGCGCGAGCAGCATGTACGGCGGCCACGCCGGGTCGTTCGCCACGACGGTCTCCCCGGCGTCCAGCACGGTGTCCAGGATGCAGTACAGGGCGCCGATGCCGCCG
>CAZAFX010000164.1:1030-1972 GCA_964484895.1 uncultured archaeon
TGCTCCGCATCCAGCGCCATCTTGTCGGATTCCCGGTCCGCGATGCGTTCCCGGAGTTCTTCCCGGCCCCACAGGGAGGTGTACGTGGCCTGTTCGCTGGCGACGATGTCAGCCATCCGCTGCTTCACGACGTTCGGCGCGTCCATGTCCGGCTGCCCGATGTCGAACCGGACGACGTCATCCTGCGCCGCGGCCCGCTCGCTGATCTCCCGGATGGAGAAGGAAGCGGTCCGGATGGCGTCCCTGACCTGCATGCACTGTGTTCCGTGCTGTCCGCATAAAAATCAGTCGGTCCGCGGGTCATCAGCGTCCATCGTCTCCACGAGCAGCTGCTCGATATCCAGTCCGCGGAGTTCGGCGAGGTTCAGCAGGTGGATGAGGATGTCGGCGACGGCGTTGTCGATTTTGGCGTCGTCCACGGCCGCCCGGCCGGTGTCCCGGTTCACGAACTGGTGGGCCAGTTCCCCGACCTCTTCCACGAGGTGGTTGAAGCAGGTCTGCTCGGTGGGCTCGAATCCACGCTTCCGGTGCCACGCTGCGTTGAACGCGGCAACCTCGGCCTGTAATTCATCGACCTCCATGCCTCGTTCGACGACCCCCACGGTTTTAGGCGTACCGGTCCACGGTGTGTCCATGCCACGGCAGTTTCCGGACGGGCTGCGGCCGGCGACGGTGGAGGAGCGTCAGGAGTTCTACCGGGAGCTGTTCCCCCGGGACGAGGTGGAGCGGCTGCAGGAGCGGTGGCAGCAGCCGGCGGTCGTAATCGATGTCGGGACGGATTCAACGCTGTACCGGCCGCGGTTCAAGCAGTACAAGGGGAAGCTGGTCCGCATCACGGATTACGGGTCGCTGGACGCGCTGCAGCAGAAGCTGGTGGAATACGCACCGGAGGACGTGTACTATGCGACGGTGGTCGAGCGGGATGGCGTGGTGGAGGTGGAC
>CAZAFX010000165.1:0-1958 GCA_964484895.1 uncultured archaeon
AGTCCGCTCAATATTCCCGGCCTCGTTGTGCGCCGGAACGACGACACTGACGCGGGGACGCGACATCACTCAACACCACACACGCCCGGAACACATAAATAAGGCCTGATACCGCCGCTGTTTTTAAGCTGCGGGCCGCTTGTGAACCTGAAGCCATGCGCATCCTCTTCACCTCGTTCTACTTCCCGCCCGCCTTCCAGGGCGGCGCCGAGATTTCCGCCGCCACGGTGGGCTGCGCCCTCGTCGAACAGGGGCACGAGGTGCACGTCCTCACCCGCGACCACGCCGCCGACTATGACGACGCGTTCCACGTCCACTCCCGCCTCCGCTCCCGCGAGCTGCCGAAGGAGCTCACCGCCCGCTCCACGAGGAAGCACGTCGAAGATATGCTTGATAGATTTGATTTCGATATCGTCCATGCACAGAACGAGTACACGGCGGTCGGCGCGGCGCAGGCCTGCCACGGCACCGGTACGCCGTGCGCGGTCTCGCTTCGCGACTACTGGCTGCTCGACCCGCTTCGCCTCTGCCACGACTTCACGTCCGGCAGCTTCACCACCGACACGTCTCTCACCGCACTCCTCGGGCGCGCGTGGCGCAAGTTCTCCTACGATGGAGGCCTGAAGCGGTGGCTGTCGCCCGCCGCCGTGCTGTACCTGGAACGGTTCCGCCGGTACGAGCGCGGGCAAATCGGGGCGGCGGACGCGCTGCTGGCGAACAGCGACTTCGTCCGCGACGCCCACGCCGACGTGCATCCGAACGTTCGGACCCTGTACAACGCGGTCGACACGGACACGTTCACCCCGACCGGCGAGACCGATGAGGGCGGCGACCGGACGCGGCTCCTGTTCGTCGGCCGACCCCGGCCGGAGAAGGGTATCGGGACGCTCATCGCCGCGCTAGGCAGGCTGGACGAGGACGTGGTGCTAGACGTGGCTGGGACCGACCGCGCCCCGGGCTGGCTGCAGCACAACATCGAAAGGCACGGTGTCACGGACCGCATCCGATTCCGCGGCCGCCTCCCCCGCGACGACCTTGTGCGTGCCTACCGGTCCGCCGACATCGTGGCGTTCCCCTCGGAGTGGCAGGAGCCGTTCGGCCGCATCTCCATCGAGGCGATGGCCTGCGCCACGCCGGTCGTCGCCACCCGCGTCGGCGGCATCCCGGAGGTGGTGGACGACGGCGAGACCGGGCTTCTCGTCGAGCCCGGCGACCCGGCCGAGCTGGCCGACGCCGTCGACGCGCTCGCCGCGGACCCGGAGCGACGGGAGGAGATGGGGCGCGCCGGCCGGGAGACCGTGGAGGACCGGTTCGCGCCCGGCGTTATCGCGGACGCCCACATCGACGCGTACGAGGGGGTGATAGGATGAAGGTGTCGCTCATCGGCTACCCGGCGATGTGGAACCGGCAGCGGTGGATGCTGGAGGAGCTGGCCGAGGTGGTGGACCTCCGGGTGGAGGTGCCGCGCGTCTGGAACGGGAAGCGTCCGGACGAGAACCTGTCCGATCTGCGGTACGCGACGCACCGGACGATGTTCCGGAACAAGATCCGGTTCCACCTCCAGCCCGGCCTCGCCCGCAGCATCAACGCGTGGGAGCCGGACGCCGTGGTGTCCTGGGTGGAGCCGCACCACCTCGGTTCGCTCGTCATCAACCACGTCGACGCCCCGCTCGCCTACTTCACGTGGGAGAACCTCCCGAACGTGCCGGCCAACTCACTCCTGCAACGCGTGGAGCGCCGCGCCTACCGCCGCGCCGACGCCCTCATCTGCGGCACCGAAGATGCGGAGACCCGATCCCGGGACCGCGGGTTCGACCGCCCAATCGGGATCATCCCCCAGACCGGGCTGAACATCGACCACCTCCGACCGGTGGACGTGGACCGCGCCTCGTACCAGCTGGCCGCGGGCCGGGACGTGGTCCTCTACGTCGGCCGGCTCGCAGAGGAGAAGGGCGTCC
>CAZAFX010000166.1:0-1957 GCA_964484895.1 uncultured archaeon
CGGGGTATGGCGGTGGTCGAGGCCGTGGACGCGGACACGGTCTCGTACCGCGTCCAGGAGGAGGGGACCGTGCTGGAGACGCTGCTCGACCTCGCCGACCACGGCGCGGTGCAGGCGACCGTGGTGGAGCAGCCGTTCTACGCGCCCGGCGACTACGAGAAGGATGGCGACGCGGTGGCGGCGGGATGGTCGTCCGGCGACTGGTTCGTCCAGCTCGAGGACCTGGACGTGGGGGCGACCGAGTTCCTGACAGGGCAGGAGCCGTCGCTGGCGATGGATGGGATAGACGCCGAGACCGTGGCGCCCGGTGACCGGGTCGTGTTCGAGGAGTCGGATGACTACCGGTGCGGCGCCGTGGCACCGGACGAGGAGATCCGGGCGGCGTGGTCGGACGAGTACCGATGGTTCCACGACGACCTGGAGCGGGCGGTGTACGCCGCACTGGCAGAGGGTAATGCGTTCCGCGGCAGCCCGTTCGACCTCGCGGACGCCGGGATGGACGCGGTCCGGGACGCGTACATCGACGACTTCGGTGCGGCCCCGGAGGACGACTTCGACAACGTCGTGTACCAGCCGGGCGCATGATTGAACCGTCCGCGGGAATACGCGAGGGTATGGAGCTGCAGGAGGCGACACCGGCCGACATCACCGGCATCCAGGCCGTCGGCCGGGCGGTGTGGCACGACACGTACGCCGGGATACTCGCCGAGGAGACAATCACCGCCGCGCTCGAGCAGTGGTACAGCGAGGCCGCACTGCGGGACAGCCTGACCAGCGACGACGCGGCAACGGTCATCGCCGTGGCTGACGGACGCATCATCGGCTACGGGACGGTGCAGTGGCGGGACCGGGCGGCGGAACTGAAGAGCCTCTACGTCCTCCCCGACCACCAGGACGACGGGGTCGGGACCGCACTGTTCACCGCGCTGATGCAGCGGCTGCCGTCCCGCGTCACCTCGGTCACGCTGCGGGTGCTTGCCGCGAACACGGGGGCGAAGCGGTTCTACGAGCACCGCGGGTTCGACCACGAGGAGACGACCAGGGACGACCTGTTCGGTGAGGAGGTGGCCATCGACGTCTACGTCAAGCGGTTCGACGCCCGCTAGTAGTTCTTCGCGAAGTATGCCAGCTCCATGGCGTCATCGCCGCAGACCGCGCACTGGCCGTCCACGGCCTCCTGTTCGAGCGGGACCATGACGATGTCGGCGTGGACCGCATCCTTGACGGGTTGCTCACAGTCCTCGTGGCCGCACCACGCTGCCCTGACGTAGCCGCCGTGTTCCTGGAGCAGGGAGATGATCTCATCCTCCGCGTCGGCGTCGCGGACGTTGTCCGCCTGCAGCTCCTGCTGCCGGGTGAACAGCCGGTCCTGCATCGCCTCCAGATCCGCCTGTACGTGCTGCACCACCTTTTCACGGGGGAACTGTTCGCGGTCGCCTGTGTCCCGGTGCACGCCCGTCAGCTCGCCGGATTCCACCTCGTCCGGCCCGATCTCGAGCCGGACCGGCACGCCCTTCAGCTCCCACTCGTTGAACTTGTAGCCCGGTCCACGGTGCGGCCGGTCGTCCACCTCGACGCGGATGCCCGCGTCGCGCAGCTCCGCCGCGACATCGTCAGCGTAGGACAGGACCTCGTCCTCGTTGTCGTCCTGCCAGATAGGGACCACCACCACCTGCTTCGGCGCGATGCGCGGCGGTAGCACGAGCCCCTGGTCGTCGCCGTGCGCCATGATGAGCGCGCCGATGACGCGGGTGGACAGACCCCACGACGTCGTGTGGGCGAGCTTCTCCTCCTCGTCCCGGTCCTGGTACGTGATATCGTAGGCCTCGGAGAAGTTGGTGCCGAGATCGTGGCTGGTCGCGGACTGGAGGCTCTTCCCATCCGGCATCAGCGCCTCGATGGTCGTGGTGACATCCGCGCCCGGGAACTTGTCGTGCTCCGGCTTCCGCCCCTTCAT
>CAZAFX010000167.1:0-1202 GCA_964484895.1 uncultured archaeon
GGCAGGTCTTGACGCGGAGGCCTGTAATCGCCGGTGTGACTGGTGCGGCTGTCGTGATGGCGGTGCTTGTCTCCGGTCTGGGGCCGGTAGGCAGCGATGCAGTGGACCCGCGGTACGGCGAGACGGATACGGCGCTCCGGTGCTGGTCACCATGTGGTGGGGAGGTGGATGGACGGCAGGATGACCTGTCGTGCTGGAACCGGTTCTCGAACTGTACGGCCGTGACGCTCGAACAGCGGTACACGTCCTGCAGCGACTGGTACCCGAACGATCCCCCGGGCGATGGACTGCAGTGCCAGTACACGGCGGCGGACGTGGCGGACGTCACGTACGTGACCGATCCAGCGAACTATATCGACACGCCGTTCGACGATACTGCAGTTCAGGAGACGCTGCATATCCCCGGGTTCCACTATCCGCAGGATATCGAGTTCTTCGACGACGGCCGGATGCTGGCGGTCCCCGGGTTCGGCGGCCGGATCGCGGTGCTCGACCAGGACCTTGACTTCGTCCACCGGATGAACCTCCGTGATGTGGTGGCCGACCACGCGGTGCTGCAGGATGGGAAGGTCGCCAAGATCAAGGGGGTGGCTATCGATCCGGCATTCGAGGAGAACAACCATATCTACGTCTACTACCCTATCACGAACAGGTCCGGAAGATACGCGGGAGCACACGACCAGGACGGCTGGGTATTCCGTGTCTCCCGGTTCACACTCCAGGACGGCACACTCACCGACCAGCAGTTCTACGTGAACGTGACCGGCGCCGGATGGCACTCTGGTGGCGGGGTGGAGATCGGGCCGGACGGGAAGCTGTACGTGACCATCGGCGACGGCGCCAAGCCGGAGCGAGGCCAGTGGCTGAACGTCACCCGTGGCAAGATCCTGCGGCTGAACCGGAACGGGACGGTGCCGGCATCCAACCCGTTCAACGACTCCTACATCTACACCTACGGCCACCGGAACCCGCAGGGCATTGCATGGCACCCCGAGACCGGAACACCGTTCGCGGCAGAGCACGGCAACTGGCGGCACGATGAGGTGAACCGCCTTGTGAAGGGGGGGAACTACGGATGGGGGCACTACTCCTGTGATGAAGCTGTCCGTCCGGAGATCGAGCTACGGACCGCGGACTACCAGTCGCCCGTCCGCTGCTTCCTCAACTTCACCATGGCCCCGAGCCGCATGACGTTCGTCGAT
>CAZAFX010000167.1:1212-1630 GCA_964484895.1 uncultured archaeon
CCGTGGCCGGCACGTCCGCCGCTTCCACATGGACGGCGACACCATCGAGAAGGAACGCATCTTCTACATCCAGCGCCGTAACCCGTCCCACGCCGATGTGGCACAGCGGTTCCGTGACATCGAATACTTCAACGGCTCGCTCTGGGTCCTCGGTCACCGGCCCGGCGGTCTCGTGCAGCTCTCACCGCGCTGACCCGGTACCACGTCACTTTATAAGATTTGCCGGGTAACCGGATTTCGTTCTAGGTGGGGCATGACATGCAGCTAGGGAACCAGCAGATGCAGTACGACCGGGCGAAGACAATCTTCAGTCCGGAGGGACGCCTGTTCCAGGTCGAGTACGCCCGGGAGGCGGTGAAGAAGGGCTCGACCGCGATCGGCATCGTCTACGACGAGGGCGTCCTGCTTGCGGCGACGC
>CAZAFX010000167.1:1640-1941 GCA_964484895.1 uncultured archaeon
CGAAACGCGGGACCTCCAGTCGCGGAACCCGGACAAGGTGTTCAAGGTCGACGACCATATCGCGGTCGCGGTCTCCGGGCTCGTGGCTGACGGCCGCGTCCTCGTCAACGATGCGCGGCAGGAGGCGCAGCGGAACATGATGGTGTACGACGAACCCATCCCGACCAACGCGCTCGCCAAGTTCCTCGCCGACCAGAAGCAGATGTTCACCCAGTACGGTGGCGTCCGCCCGTTCGGTCTCGCCATGCTGACCGGCGGCATGAACGACCAGCCCGAACTGTATCAGACCGACCCGTCCGGC
>CAZAFX010000168.1:0-1934 GCA_964484895.1 uncultured archaeon
CGGCGCGGACCCGGACGCGGCCGCGGCGTTCCTCCGGACGAAGGGGGAGGGTGAGGCCGTCGTGCGGTCGTGCGGCGTGGACGGGGCGGTGTTCCGGCCGAGCATCATCTTCGACCACGGGAACGAGCTCGTGGAGCAGGCGAAACGGCTGGCGTGGACGCGGGTGTTCCCCGACATCTCCACGCCCATCCAGCCCATCTACCGCGGGGATGTCGCCACGCTCTTCGCGTCGGCGGTGGCGGGCGAGGTCGACGGCGTGCTGGATGTCGCCGGCCCGGAGAAGATGTCGCTGTTCCGGTTCATGCAGCAGCTGTACAACGCGCAGGGCTACGCCTGCCACCCCATCCCCGTGGAACGGGTGATGAAGCTGGCGCTGCCGCTGCTGGAGCACGTCCCGGTCAGCCCGGTGGGCGCGGACCAGGCCCGGTTCCTCGACATCGCCAACACAACCGACGACAACGCCGCGGCCCGCCACCTGGACGACCTGACGGCGGTCGGGGAGTGGTGCGCATCGGCGTTCTGATCGGGACGACTGCCCTGCCTTTTAACTGTGGGGTGTGACGGGGTGTATGGTTGAAGGCTTCCTGTTCGCACCGTTCGCCGTCGGCATCGGGATGCTGGCGGTCATCGGCATCGCGCTCACGGTCTACGTCCTGTTCGACATGCTGTTCCGGCAGGATGAGATGGATGCCGTGGAGAAACTGGTCTGGGTCGTCATCGTCCTGTCGTTCAACGTCCTCGGCGTCATCGCCTACCTGATCGTCGTCATGCATCAAGACACCTACCTGTTCGACTCCGCGCTGCTCGGCGGGAACCGGCGGCAGCTGGACGAACTGGAGAAGCTGCAGGAGTTGCATGAGGACGGTGCGCTGACCGACGCAGAGTTCGAGCGGGAGAAGCAGAAGATACTGGACGCAGAGTGACCGTCTTCCCGCTGCTCCGTCATCGCTCCCCGCGCGGTGCAACCCGGTCGTACCCGCCCAGCACATCCTGGTAGACGTCCTCGTAGGCCGCGGCAAGCGAAGCGCACGGGCCGTCAGCCAGCCGCCCGGCCACCACGTCGCCAATCGCGCCGTAGTACCAGGCATGGCGCCGTGGATCGGTCTCGTTGAAATTATCCCACACACTGTCCGGGTCGTCGGCCTGCTGCAGGTCCCGCCGGAATGACCGGAGGTTGTCAAGCTTGTCGGCGCCGACCACGAGCAACATCCCATCCGTCGGCTCCGCCGGCAGCGGGTCCGCGACCCGATCGTCCGGCAGGTCGCCGCGCAGGTAGGTCACCGTGTGCCGCTTGCGGTCCGCCCAGGACGCATCCTTCGTGTGCTCGCTGGCGCCCTGCACCAGGGTCCGTATATCCCGGTCGAACGCCGCTTCCACGTCGTCGAACGTCACGGGGTCCTGCATCGACGCGCCGGTGTCCTCCACCACGTCGTGCAGGTACGTGGCGGCGACGACCTGTTCCGGCGCACCGAGCGCCATCAGCGTGTCGGCCGCACGGTCGAGATGGGTGTAGAACGGTTTCCCCGTCGACTTCCGTACCTGGCCCGCGTGCTTCTCCCGTGCATACTGCGCCGCATCCCAGACGATGCTAGACGAGCCGTAGCCCATGTATCGTTGTTGCTTGAAAATAATAAAAACTTATGCGATGTGGTACTGGTCGACGCGCTCGTAGTCGTGGATTTCTTCATCGTCGAACCAGATGCCGATCTCCTCGGCCGCTTCCTCCGGGTTGCCGGAGGCGTGGATGACGTTCTTCACCGCGACCCCTTTCTCGTCGGCGTGCGCGTAGCTCATGTGGGTGAAGTCGCCGCGGATGGTGCCGGCGGCCGCGCTCTTCGGCTCGGTGTCGCCGACCAGCTTCCGCACGTTCTCCACCGCGTTCACCCCTTCCAGCACGCCGGCATGCAACGGTGGGGTTAACAGCGTCGTTTGAC
>CAZAFX010000169.1:0-1011 GCA_964484895.1 uncultured archaeon
CTGCTCAGCGGGCTCGCCGGCCTGTTCAACTGACACCACCACGGCGGCCGCCCACCGCGGCGGCCGCCCCCGTTTCCTTTCCTTTCTCCCCATTTCCTGTCCCGTCTCGCCATTTGATACACGTTCAATCCTCCCGGTAGCAGTACGAAACAGGTTTAACTACCGCCGCCCCACGCCGCCGGTATGTACGACGGCCGCGACGACCTGTTGGTGGAACCGGCCTGGAATCAGGACCCGCCCACGGTCTACATCGATACCCCGTACGGCGCGACGGTGGACGACCTCGGGTTCGCGGTGACCGATGACGGCGCGCTCTATATCACCTGTGAGGACGAGACCGCCACCGCCCGGTACGCGGACGCGGCGGACGACATCGCCGCGGTCGTGGAGCAGCTGCTCGACCTGCCGGGCGCGCTCACGGACGGCGGCCACCGCGACGCGGCCACTGTCCCGCTCCCGGACGACGTGCTGGACGCACCGGGCGGCTACCGCGCCCGCGCCACGGCCAACAACGGCGTGGTCACCCTGGAGTTCGCCGACGACTGAGCACGACCCGCTGTTATTAACAATCGTTCAGTATAAGCGAAAGAAACGAAACATTAATAAATTATAAGATGTATTTATTGTACGGTGGATGCATTGGCATTCCGCGAGCGCGATAACCCGACGGTGGCAGAGGAGCTGGCGAAGCGGGAGGAGATGGTGGAGGATGCGCTATCCGTCGCGCGCCGCTACCACGAGGAGCTCCGGGACCTGGCGGCGGAGGTGGACGAGGCCCTTGCCGTTGCACAGGAGCGGTACGACACGGGCGAGGCGGACGCGGCAGTGCTGGACCGGGCCTACGGCGGGATGCTGGCGGACCGCCGTGACCGGGCGCTGGAGCGGTACCGGGACTGCTCCGGCGACCTGCGGGACGATCATCTCGGCGCGTACCTGGACTGGCCGGGCGGCCGCACGGACACGACGCGGGTGCGGCAGCCGGAGGAGTCACTGACCAACATGGTGGAGCGG
>CAZAFX010000169.1:1021-1914 GCA_964484895.1 uncultured archaeon
GGGCCCGTGCCTACCTCAACACGATGGAGGACAAGGTCGCGGCGGCGGAGCAGGACGGCCACCGGCGGACGGCTGCCTCCCCGGAGGACACGATGGAGGCGATCGAGGCCCGGTACCGCGCACTGCAGGAGGCATGCCGCAGCATCGAGCTGCACACGATGCAGATCGCCCGGGCCGCGGACCGGTTCCCGGCGCTGCTGGACGACGAGCCGGACCGGACGGGCGCGGACTTCGCCGACTTGCTCGCCGAGCTGGGCGTCGCGGAGACGGACGGCGCCCGGTACGGGGCGACGGGCGCCCCGCAGGACCCGGTGACACCGGACGACGTGGACGCCACCGACCATGCGCCGGACCCGTGGACCGCGGACGCAGTCATGGAGGCGGTGGAGGACCCGCAGCGGTACGGGTTCGACACGTGGGACGCGCTCCGCGACCACGTGGAGACACACCTCGCCGGCACCCCGCGCTAGCCGCGGAGCCCCGCATCCCCCCTTTTCCGCCGCGCCAGATGCCCACGCATTTATACGGCATCGAGATGAACGTGACGTAGGCACCGTCGGCACGGACGCGGTGAGTGAGGCGCCGTGTCGGGACGGCCGCCCGTGAACAGGAGGTCATCGCGGATGGACGCGGACATCACTGATGACGCCGAGCACGCTGTCACCGTGCGCGTGAGCGACAATAACGATGGCGAACATCGCATCAAGCTGGCAACGGAGACCGGTAAGGTCCTTGAACACGCACAGGATACCTACCCGCTCGCGTCTGCCGACCGCACGAACTACGAGGAGGAGATGGTGTCGCAGGCGGTGCAGTACGCACGGTGGCACGTGTACACTGAGCGCGGACACGACACGATGCCGCCGACGCAGCACCCCGACAGGATCGCGGCC
>CAZAFX010000170.1:0-675 GCA_964484895.1 uncultured archaeon
CGAACTGGGAGCGGACCGAGACGGCGTACCGGGCGCTCGTCCATGGCGAGGGGCATACCGCGGCGACGGTCGACGACAGCCTGGCTACGGCGTACGATCGGGACAGGAACGACTACTTCGTGGAGCCGACCATCATCGACGACCGGTTCGCGCCCGTGCAGCAGGGAGACGTCGTCGTCTTCACGAACTACCGGAAGGACCGCGCCCGGCAGCTGACGCAGGCGTTCATCGATCCCGGGTTCGAGGAGTTCGAGACGATGCCTCCGGAGCAGCTTCACTTCGTGTCCCTGTTCCGGTACCGGGACGACTTCGACAACCCGGTCGTGTTTGACCGCGACGTCGTCGAGGAGACGCTCGGCGATATCATCGCCCGCAACGGGCTCCGGCAGCTGCGGCTGACGGAGAGCCAGAAGGAGCCGCACGTCACCTACTTCCTCAACGGGCAGCGCGAGCCCGAGCTCGACGGCGAGGACGTCACCGTCTTCCCGTCCGCGAAGGTGGCCGCGTACGACGAGAAGCCGGCGATGGAGGCGGACCAGATCACTGACGCGGCGGTCGACGCCATCAGGCACGGAGCGCACGACTTCATCTTCCTCAACTACCCGAACTGCGACCTCGTCGGCCACACCGGCGATATCGACGCCGCTGTCACAGCGGTCGAGACCGTGGACGCCG
>CAZAFX010000170.1:685-1888 GCA_964484895.1 uncultured archaeon
GGCTCGCGGACGCGGCACGGGACAACGGCTACGCGCTCATCGTCACCTCCGATCACGGGACGTGCGAGGAGATGGACGGCGACCGCGCCACGTCGCACACGCTCAACCCGGTGCCGTTCTGCCTCGTGGACGACAGCCGGAAACAGCAGACGCTGCGGGACGGCGGCGGCCTCGCCAACATCGCCCCGACTGTGCTTACCCTGCTCGGACTGACGCCGCCCACCGCGATGGACGAGCCGCTGTTATGACCGCTATCGGTGCGCTGCGGCGGTACCCGGGCACCGTGGCGCTCGCCGCCATGAACCTGGCGCTCTTCCTCGGCGGCGGCATCCTCGGCGTGCACGGGGAGCTGGTGGCCGAGTACGCGTTCAGCCTCGACCGCCTGGTCGGCCGCCCCGCCGTCCTCCTGGTGTCCGGCCTGCTGCACGCCGACCTGGCGCACGTCCTCTACAACACGCTGTTCCTCGGCCTGTTCGGCCGGGTGTGTGAGGATGTGCTCGGGACGACCCGGACACTCCTCCTCTACCTCGCCGGGATGGTCGCCGGCAACCTGCTGTTCGCGGCGCTCGCCGTCGCCGGCCTGCCGGGCTACGGGCCAGGGTCGCAGGCGATTGGCGCGTCGGGCGCGGTGTTCGGCCTCATCGCCGCTGCGATGCTGCTTGAGCCGGGCCGCCCGGTCTGGGGTGATGTGCCGCTGCCGTTCGGGCTGCTCGGCGTTGCCTACATCGTGCCGGCGCTCGGGCAAGCCGGCTCCACGGCGGGCGGCGTGGCCCACATCGCGCATGTCGGCGGTGCCGTCGCCGGCTTTCTGCTCACGTTCGCATGGGCGCCTGACCGGGCGCGCGACGGGATCTGGGCGTTCGTCGGGTTCGGTGTCCTCGTCGTGGCGCTGTTCGGGCTGTGACCGCGTTAGTATCCGCTGGCAAACTCGCAGCAGACGTACCCGGATGGACAGGTACCGGATGCTTCGGACGCGAGGGTGCCACAGCTACTTCCCTCGGTGCATCTCACATCCTGGTCACCCACACCGCAGTCGTAGCCGATGAGGATTGACCGCGTGAGACCTGCGGTCTGCCCCGCATCGTCCGTGACATCGAGCGAGATGAAATACTTCCCGGTATCGCTGAACGTGTGCGTACAGGTCACACCGCTGCAGTCAAGACTGACATCGGGTGACGACCACTCGTAGGACTGGATTGTCCC
>CAZAFX010000171.1:0-1867 GCA_964484895.1 uncultured archaeon
GGCTCCCCGATGCGGGCCAGCACCTGCTTGTGCAGCTGATGCAGCCGCTCCTGCTTGTCGCTCATCCGCACCACGTCGCTGCGGCGCTGCAGCACCAGGTTGTGGGCGAACGGCGACGGGACGTCGGTGTCGATAATCCGGTAGTCGAGGCGGCCGTCCCCCAGTTCCTCCATGATCTCGATGGCGTGGTCGACGTCCATGTGGTCCTCCATGATCTCGCGGTAGGTCTCCTTGATGATCGGGAAGGCGGGGTCGATGTCCTCGCAGGCGGACAGGAGGAAGTGGGACTTCATCTGCTGCTTGCCGACCGACTTGGAGTTGCCCTTGTAGTTCCGCAGGATCATCAGGGCGCGGCCGGCGACGTGCCGGAACCGCCGCTTCATCAGCTCGGTCTTCCGCACCGCCGTCTGCAGCACGGACCGGAAGTCCGCGTCCGCGACGTCCTGCACCAGCCGGTCGATGTCGACGGGGCGGCGCGGCGTGATCAGCACGAAGCCGTGGTCGTCGACGACGATGCCCACGTTGGCGTCCATCCGCCGCGACAGCATGTGGGCGAACACACGGCACAGGGCGTCGTTCACCCGGCGGCCGTAGATGCTGTGGAACACCAGGTTCAGCTTGCCCTCCTCGTCCCGCGTCTCCTCGATCACGAGCTGCTGGTCGGTCGGGACCGCGTCCACGTACCGCCGCTGCTCGTCGATGTAGGCCACGATGGCGGAAGCGGTGTTGTCGTCCACGTAGTAGGTGTCGTGCACCCACTGCTCGACCTGGTCGCGGGCCACGTTCATGTCCAGCTGATCCACGATCTTCCGGTTGAACCGGGTGATGCGCCGCCCCAGGTCGTAGGACAGCGGCAGCATCTCCGAGTACCACGACGGCACGGTCGGGCTCCGGTCCGGGCGGGCGTCCACGTAGACCTTCATCCCGCGCGCGTACTGGAACTCGTACGTGGCGCCGCCCAGCACGAAGATGTCACCCTTCGTCAACCGATCCAGGAACTCCTCGTCCAGCTGCCCCACGTACTGCTCGTTCCCGCGGGTGTGCACGCGGTACGCGGACTCGTCCGGGATTGTGCCGATATTCGTCATGTAGATGACCTGCGTCATCTTCCCGCGGCGGCCGAACACCTCCCGCGCCTGGTCGTCCCGGTCCGCCGGGTCCATCCGCTCCAGCTCCTCCTCGTCCAGGTCTTCCCCGATCCATATCTTGCCGTACACGTGCTGGTCCTCCAGCTCCGCGTGCTTCCCCGCCACATAGTCCAGCGTCTTCTCATAGTCCTCCCGGTCCACGCCGCGGAACGTGTAACTCCGCCGGATCAGGCGGTACGCGTCATCGATATCCCACACCTGGTTGCACGCCATGCCGACGATGTGCTGCGCAAGCACGTCAAGACAGTTCGTCGGAATCCTGACACGGTCGATCTCATCATCCTTCGCGCACCGCATCATCACCGTGCACTCCAGCGCGTCGTCCCGGTCCATCACCATCACCCGGCCCTTCGCCGTGTCGTGCAGCTTGTGCCCGCTGCGGCCGATGCGCTGCACCGCGCGCGCCACGCCCTTCGGGCTGGAGAGCTGCATCACCAGGTCGATGTTCCCGATGTCGATGCCGAGCTCCAGCGACGTCGACGTCACCCCGACATCAAGCTCCCCGTTCTTCAACGCCTCCTCCACCGCCACCCGCTCCTCCCGCGCCATCGACGAATGGTGGGCGCCGATGTTCTCATCCGGGTAGGCGTCCGGAAACCGGTTCGTCAGATTCTTCACCACGCGCTCCGTCGCCGCCCGCGTGTTCGTGAATATCAGCGTCGTCGTGTGGTCCTGGATCAGCTCGTGCATCCGCTCGTACATGTTCCCGTTCACCACCC
>CAZAFX010000172.1:0-1844 GCA_964484895.1 uncultured archaeon
CCCACACTGCAGGTCGTCCCGGTCGAACACGGACCGGTCAGCGCCCGTAACGCACTTGACCGCGTCCTTGACACGGGCAGCCCACGAGTAGAACGGCTCCCGCTTCGGCAGATACCGCTCCAGGAACGACATCACCCCGGAGTCCCACCCCTTCACCCCGGTAACGCCATGCACGTCGCTCGTCTCCCCGGTGATGAACGACGCAAACAGCTCCCCGGTCTTCACCTCCGACACCCCTGTATGGTTGTCGATCCGCCCAAACTCTGCCTGCCGCACATGCTCCAGCCCGAACTCCTCCACCAGCTCCCGGTCCATCCCGTCAAACGCCACCACCAGCACCCGATGCATACGCCGCCATAGCCCTGTTAGTTTTAACACTGTTCGCAACGGAGAGCCGGACATGACGCTCCGCGACGCCCTCCGAGCCGCAGGCCGGCTGCTGTGGCGGCTGCGGTCCTCGCCCCGCGGCTTCCTCGTCCTCTGGCTCCTCATCGTCGTCTTCCTCGGCCGCGCGGCACTCCAGACCTACCAGGACCACGAGGCCGTCAGCTTCACCATCACGGCAGCACCCCTCGCTGCCGCGGCCCTCTTACTCCTCGCCCGGTCGCTGCTCACGCCGTGGAAATGGCACTACATCCTGAACAGCACGGGCGACCACCTTCCATACGCCCGCATCGGCCGTATCTTCTACCTTGCCCAGCTCTCCTCATACATCCCTGGCGGCGTCTGGCAGTACCTCGACATGGGCTACCGTGCCACGGACGACGACCGGCCGCTGCACGCAGTCGCCCACTCCATCCTCTACCTCCACGGCACCACGGTCGCGGCCAGTCTCTGGTATGCCGCGGTTATCGGCGCGTGGCTCCTCCCTGCCTGGCGCATCCCGCTCATCCTCATCGCGACCCTGCTCCTCCTCGGGGTCCTTGGCGCGCCCCGCATCCTGTCGCGGAGCAAACGGTGGCTGGCCCGCGCCGGCGTCGACATCGAGCCCTATCCCTGCAGCGCCCGCATCATGGCGGGCCTGTTCGCCATCGCGCTCCTGAACTGGGTGGTGAACGGCGCTTTCCTGTATGCCTTGGTCGCTGGCGTCACGCAGACTCCGCTCGCGCTGCTCCCGCATGTCTCCGCAATCATGGCGGTGGCGTGGGCCGCTGGCTTCCTCGTCCTCGTGGTCCCGGGCGGCCTCGGCGTCCGTGAGGGCACCATGATCGTGCTGCTCGCTCGCCTGATTCCGGAGCCGGCGGCGATTGCGGTCAGCGTCTTGGCCCGCATCCTCATGCTGGCCGCAGAACTCGCGATGGCAGGTTTATTTACGTTGTACACCAACGAGGGACCGTCCAATGCCTGACGACCGCCCGAACATCGCCCTCCTCGTCCTCGACACACTGCGCGCCCAGAACGTCTCCTGCTACGGCCACGACCGGGAGACCACGCCCTACCTCGACGCGCTGGCGGCGGAGGGTGCGCGGTTTGAGCGCGCGTACACGGTCTCACCGTGGACGCTTCCGTCCCACGCCACCATGTTCACGGGCCGGTACCCGTCCGAACACGGGGCTACCGCCGCGACGACGAGGCTGGACGATGCACACCCCACGCTGGCGGAGCGGCTGTCGTCCGCGGGCTACTCGACGCTGGCCGCCACCAACAACGTCTGGGTGACGCCGGCGCGCGGCTTGGCGCGCGGCTTCGACCGGTTCGACCTGCTGTGGCAGCGGTACGACACACCCGACATCGCCGCACCGGTCGGCGAGCACCGCGGCACGCTGCGGACCATCTGGGAGGTGGCGAGACGGACGCTGCGCGGCAACGTGCCGAAACGCCTCGCGAACCTCGTCCACGGCTAC
>CAZAFX010000173.1:0-1805 GCA_964484895.1 uncultured archaeon
CCGATTACGAGGACAGCAATCAGGAGGACTTGGTAGGCCACCAGCGCATCGCCGTGAGGACGGGTGCGGAGGAAACAGTTCTTGACTTTTTGGGATACGCTGATGATGAAGCCGGCTTCAAGGTGACTGATCCTACCGGAGAGGTGATGCCGGTGAGTCTCGACGAGAATGACGGGTGGAAGGATTTAGGCGGCCATGACGAGGACCTTGCAGCCCTCCCTGACATGCGGCTCCTTGATGGTGCCGCGGATGTCGGGTATGAGACCGGATATAAGAAGGCCGGGGCCGGTGTCATCGGCTCGATGGCGGAGATAGCATCCCGGGAACCGGTGCAGTACCGTGTCCTTGCATAGCGGAATACGCCGGCTGCAGTAGCATCTTCTTTTAAATATTGGTCACTGATGCATACGTGGGGTGGCATTCAGATGGCACAGAAGAGCAAGGGCATGCGGCGGAAGACACGGAAGAAGCTGACCAAGCAGGAGCGCGGCGGCGAGATTGCCGACCACCTGCAGGCGTTCGAGGACGGTGAGCAGGTCCGTATCGCAGTGAACCCGTCGGTCCACGATGGCATGCCGCATCCTCGGTTCCACGGCCGGATTGCGACGGTTGTCGGCCGGCAGGGCCGCAGCTACCGGGTGCAGGTGCCGGATGCGAACGCGGAGAAGACGCTGATCGTCTACCCTGCCCATCTCCAGCCCGTGTAGGTGATCTCCTTATGGAAATACTCTCGACCGAAGTAATCAGTCCGACCCAGACGCTTCAGCACCTCTCTGACAGGGAGGAGCTGAACGACCGCCAGCGAAACACGCTCGAGTACCTCCAGAAGCATGTCCGGGTAAAGGATCCGGGAACGGTGGAGGAACTGCAGCAGGAGCTGGCGGAACTGGACGCGTTCAAGGACGACCATATCCTGAAGATCATTGAGATTCTGCCGCGGACGGAGGAGGAGGTCCGCACGCTGTTCTCCAAGGAACGGATCAAACTGGAAGACGAGGATATCGACAGCGTCATCGCATTCTCGGAATCGGTCTCTGAGTAGGTGGGTCGGTATGAAGGACGAGCACGGGATCGTACTGGACTATCTGGAGCACGGCCGCGGCGCCCAGTCGCGCGAGCCAATCGCCCAGATCATCGGTACCGAACATTTCAACCTGCTGGAGATCGTACCCCGCGAGGATGTGCGGCTGCGCGCCGGTGACAGGGTGTACATCGGCGACGGCGACCGCGAGCAGGTGAAGTATATCAAGGGCAAGATCACCAGCACCGACCTGACGGAGACGGCGAAGACGGAGCTGGACTACGCGCTGGAGGATCTGGTGGAGGAGAACGAGGACACGTTCGTGGAGTTCTTCAACGAGGCCTCCCCGCTGACACCGCGCCAGCACGCCCTGGAGCTGCTGCCGTCGGTCGGTGAGAAGCATATGTGGGAGATCCTGGACAACCGGGACGCGGAGGGTGAGTTCGAGAGCTTCGACGACATACAAGAGCGGGTCGACCTCCTGCCGGATCCGCGGAAGATCATCAAGAAACGGCTCAAGAAGGAGCTGACCGGTGAGGAGAAGCACTACCTGTTCACGGTGCCGCCCAAGAGCGAGGACCGCCGCCGGTAACCCGCGCGTTTTAAAAAAGTCTGCACCGGAGCCTGTGATCGCGTATGGACTACTGCGACGACTGCGGCGGCATCATCGTGCCGGAGAAGTCCGGTGAGGCTACCGCGTTCAAGTGCCGGAGCTGTGGGAAGCAGTACGAGAAGGATCAGGGCGAGCTCAAGATCACGGACGAGAACACGGAGCAGAAGAGCA
>CAZAFX010000174.1:0-1804 GCA_964484895.1 uncultured archaeon
GCGGATCATCCGGCGCTCGCCGCGGGGACCGGGCTGCTGGCGCTGCTGGTCGTGGGCGCGGTCCTGCTGCCCGATCTGGTCATCGACCGGTTCATCTGGAAATTTTTCTGGGGGCCGATCGTGGCCGATGCCGCGGCGGGCGCCGCCTCCGCTACCTACCACGGCGTGACGGCCCACGCCGGCTACACGGTTGTCAACGAGATCGGGTACGGCCTTGTGCTGGGGTGGCTGCTGCTGGCGCTGGTTACCGTCCTGCAGCGGTTCGGGGTCGGCGGGGAGCGCGGGTTCGTGCTCCCGTTCATCCCGTTCGTCGTCGCCGGCGGGCTGCTGCGGGTGATCGAGGACGTGATGGCGGCCCAGCCGGCGGTGGCGCTGCCGGTGCCGTGGCGGTACTTCCTGATCTCGCCGCTCATCTACGGCACCATGTTCCTCGCGGTGCTCACCGCGCTGCTGGCCGGGCTCTGGCTGCAGCGGCGCGGCACCACCACCTATCAGCGGGTGGTGGCCGGGGCCGGGTCCGTCGCCGTGATCGGGGTCGGCGGGGTGCTGGCGTGGCTCGCGCCGGCGACCCATCTCTGGGTGGCCGGGGTCTCGGTCGGGATCGCCGCCCTGGTCGGCGGGCCCGTCGTCTGGTGGGCGCGCCGGCGGTCCGGGCGGCTCGGGTTGCTCGGAGCACCCGAGCGGGCCGCGGTGCTGGGCGGGCATCTGCTGGACGGGGCGGCGACCGCGGTCTCGTTCGAGCTGGTGACGTTCCTGGACTACGGGGAGAAGCATCCGCTCGTCGCCTGGTTCATCGAGGTATCGGGGACGGCGTGGAGCTTCCTCGGGCTGAAGCTGGTGGTGATCGGCGCCATCCTGGCGTACATGGACGAGGAGGTGCGGGCGGACGACCCGCTGTTCTTCAACCTGGTGCTGCTGGCGATGCTGGCGATCGGGCTGGGACCGGGCGTGCGGAACTTGACCCGGGCCGTCCTCGGGGTCTAGGCTACTGCCGGATCGTCAGGGACAGCTCCCGGTACTGCTGGTACCGGTACTCTGTCGCGATATCCAGGTTGTAGGTGGTCTCGTCCGCCGCACCCGACTCGGTGGTGAACACGCAGTGGACGGTGGTGCTGGTCCGGCCGGGCAGGAACCGGGCCGTCTCGCACGCGTCCTGGTAGGTCCCGGGACCGTCAGGGTTGTCCTTGTACCGGGTGACGCCGTCGAACGATCCCGTGTATTCAAGCGTGGCCGGGAGCGGGATGCTGGACGGTCGCGGCGCGATGCGGCCGGCGCCGGTGTTGCGCAGGGTGAGGTCCAGCTCGATGTCGGTGCCGGCCCCGCTCCCCCGGATCACGGGCTGGTGTGTGGTCTCCAGGGTGAGCTCGCCGTTCGTGAACGATCGGGTGCGGGTGCGGCTGGCGTCCTCCGCATCCGTGTCGAAGGTGAACTTCAGCGAGTCCTGCCGCATGCGCAGCGTGGTGTTGTACGCGACGGCGACCCCGATCCGGTACGTGTTCTGGTCCACGTCACGGTGCAGCTGTTCCGCGGCGGAGATATCCCAGACACAGACCGCGGTGGCCGGCGCGTCCGCGGTCGCGGCCGGCAGCTCATCGGGACAGTTCTGGCCGCTGGCGTCCTTGCTGGTGGAGACCTTGTCCGCCACGTTCGCCAGGGTGAACTCCAGGTCCTCCAGGGGTGCCTCGTTGGTGTTCGCGATCCGGACCACGAGCCGCGTCGCGTCGTCCGTGTCCCGGATCGTAGGTGTGAGGATGCGGGCCTCCCGGACGACGACGCCCTGAGCGGCGGTCTCGTCCTGGTCGCC
>CAZAFX010000175.1:0-480 GCA_964484895.1 uncultured archaeon
GACTTCTCCCGGTGCGCCTCCGCATCAACCTCGTAGAGCTTGTTGACGGAGACAAGTCCGCCCGTGTCGTTATCCGTCACGGGCCATCCCCCGGAGCCGCTTGACCTCGTCCTTGATGAGGCCGTCCGGCAGTTCCTCGACCGTCCGCTCGTCGGCCTGAACGATGATCCTGATGGCTTCCTGCAGCTCCATCAGGACCACCTTCGCCGTTTCAGAACCGTGTTGTTCGGTGTCGTATCACATGATCGTGGTGTCATGCTATGGACGCCGCACCGCGGCGGCGCCGACGCCCAGATTTCACCAGCTCCCGGCGTGGGGCAGTGGCCTTAGGCGCTACCTGTACCACCACGCTGCTGATTTAAGTAACTGACGGCCGCTGCGGTTTGTTTCCCGTACGGGAAACACCTGTAGCGTAAAGTTCGGGGTCAGTGCGATGTGCCGTCGCGCCGGCCGCTCCGGGCGGCTTCCTGGACGCGGCCG
>CAZAFX010000175.1:490-1792 GCA_964484895.1 uncultured archaeon
CCGTCCACCTCGGGCGGCCTCTTGCGCCTGCCCCGCGAGCCATTCGTCGGTGGCGCCGTCCATCCGTGCTTCGGCGACGGTGCGGCCGGCTTCCTTCAGCTCCTTGGCGTCCTGGGCGGCGTCCTTGTCGAGGGCGAGGCTACAGTGGCCGCAGTATTTCTGGTCGGGCGGCCAGGACTCACCGCAGCGGCCGCATTCCTTGCGGGCGGTCTCGTCGGCGGCTTCGGCTGCCTCGTCGAGCCCGTCCTCGGCGAGCTTGGCGTTCCGCATGCGGTCCTCGTTCTCCTGGCAGTAGGTGCGGGCCATGTCCGGGTCCTTCCAGCCGAACCAGTACATCATGCGGCTGATGCTCCAGTCCATGCCGTAGTGGGTGGCCGCGGCGTGCCGCCACGCGTGCGGGTTGATGGACTTGTCCACGCCGGCGCGGTCTGCCAGCACCCCGAGCCGTTTGCGGAGGGTGCGCTCCGCGATCTGTTTGCCGCGGTCCTCCCGGCCCACGCTGCATAGGAGCGGTGCGTCCGGTTCGTCGTGGCGCGGGTGGCGTTCCAGCCATTCCTGGAGAAGGCCGACGCACCGGGTCAGGGTCAGGGTGCGGTCGCCCTTGTCGTTCTTGAGGGTCGGCAGGGTCATGTCCGCGTACTTCTGGTGCAGCTCCACGTCGCCGAGGGCGACCTGCCGGAGTTCGTTAACGCGGGCGCCGGTCTCGAAGAACAGCAGCGGGAGCAGCCGGTCGCGGGGGTTCATGGCTTCCTCCACCATGGCCATGACGTCCGCCGGTTCCACCGGGTCGATCTCGTACTCCCGGTCGGGGTTGCTGCTGAGGGACATGAAGTCGGCGGCTAGGATCTTCTTGACCCGGACCGGTCGCTCGAACTCGTCCTCGTAGATGGTGTGGTAGAACTTCTTCAAGCACACCTTGAAGTCGCGCTTGGTCCAGTCCGAATAATCGGACTCCATGATACGGCCAACAATCCGCCGCATATCGGCTTTGGTGCATGCCCTGAGAGGGCACTCTACGAACTGGGTGAAGATGCTCTTGAACGTCGATGCATACTTCACCTGGCGGTCGATGCTGACATCGCTGTCAGCGCGGAGGTACTCGAAGAACTCCTCCATCGCGTCCTTGTTCTCCGGGCAGATTTCGTCGTGTTCAAGCAGTTTCTGGAGACGGTTGTCTCGATCCTCGACGGTGTACTGTTGCATGTGTGCCACCCGTGAGTGGGGTTGGGGGAGTGTTATCCCCCGGGGTGGGTGCAATTCCCACCCCTTGGGCACAGAAGGTTAATACCGAGTGCCCCAGCC
>CAZAFX010000176.1:0-1782 GCA_964484895.1 uncultured archaeon
TGGTGATGTTGCCGAGGACATCGAGGTCGCCCTGCACCTGCGCATCACCCGCCACCGTGAACAGCCCGTTGGTCGCCGATGTGCCGATGCCGACGCTGCCGTCCGCGTTCACAAACACGCCCTCGTTGTCCCCATCGTTACTGATCCAGTTCCCGTTCATCTCCAGGTTGGTATCCGCAGGGCCCACATCGGCGAGTGACACGTCGCTCTGCGCCATGGCGACGTCACCCCAGTTGATGTTCGCCAGCTCCACACCGTCCACCTGGTCAGCGTTCAGCCCGGAACCGCTGCCTTCCTGCACGTTCAGCGTGCCGCTGCTGTACCCGAGCTGGTTCCCAGCGATACCCGACCCGATCGCCGCCGGATCCACCGAACTCGACGACGCGATCGTCAGCGTATCCGATATGTTCCCGTCTGCCAGCGGTGTGGCCGTGGTGAGGAAGCCGGTATCGATATCGTTGGTGACCGTGCCGGTGATGCCGCCCGCATTCACTGTGAGGCTGTCGGTCACCTCATTGTCCTGCCAGTCGTACGAGAGTGTGCCGCCGTCGACCAGCGCCCGGTCATCCACCGAGCCGGTGCTGTCGACCGTCAGGCTGTCCGTGACCTGCGAGTCCGTGAGCGTGCCGGCGACCGCCCCAGCGGCGACGGTGCCGGAGCTGGAGATGGAGATAGCGTCGGAGATGTTGCCGTCGGTCAACGCGGTCTGCACGTCGAGCACATCCACCTCATCGATGGTGTTCCCCTGCATATCGAGGTCGCCGGTCATCGAGTCCCCTGACCGGTTCACGAACTCACCGAACGACGCCGACGACGCCGACTGGCATTCGTAGGAGCCGTCCGGGTTGATGCTGGTCACCAGCTGGCCCGAGGGGCACGCGCCGCCGCCGCTTCCCGGGGAGCCGGCGAAGAAGTTGTAGATGGTGCCGTCCTGCATGTCTAGGCCCGACCCGATGGAGGCGTTGCCTGTCGTCGTCACCTCGAACTGGAGGCCGGTATCGCTGAAGTACTGCATGTCATACGAGGAGTTCAGGTCGATGGCCGCGGCGCTGGTCGCGAACGCAGCGGCGATACCCGCAATGAGCGCCAGCCGGGCCGCGTTATGTGCAGCGGTCACCGATGCACACCTCCCCTCCAGAGCTTGTCACCGCGTTTCCGTTCATATCTAGGTTGTTGTCGACGCGGACGGCGTCCGTACCGCCGTCGATGCTGCGGACGTCATCGATATCGTTATCCGCCATGTCGATGCTGTCGTTGGCGGTGTTGCCTGCTGTCAGCGTCTGCGCCAGGTCCTGCCGATAGTACCCGCCCTGTCGCCCGTCCAGCGTGTCAGCGTCGAGTCCTGACCCCGCACCGTCCTGTACGTTGAGCTGGCCGCCGGACAGCCCAAGCTGCGTGCCGGCGACGCTGCTGTCCAGTTCGCCGCCGGACGCCGTCACCGCGTTCGACGCAAGCTCCGTGTCCGTGACAGCGTCCGCACCGATGTCGATGGCGGCGACGGTGCCGTTCGCGATGTCGATGCTCTGCACCGCGCCCTTCCCGATGTCGGCGCTGGCGACCGTGCCGTCCTGGATCTCGGTTGAGGTGATGCCGCCGGCGGCGACAGCGAGGGAAACGCTGGGTCCGGAGCCGTCACCAGTGAGCGTGCTGTCGGTCGTCACGGTGTCGATGACCTGCGTCCCGCCCTGCGACACCGTCCCAGCCCGCAGCGCGTTCACGACGCGGACGTCGCCGCCGAAGTAGCCGTCACGCCACCACCGCGAACTGTTCCCGACATCGAAC
>CAZAFX010000177.1:0-1741 GCA_964484895.1 uncultured archaeon
AGTAGACCGCGAGGTAGTCCGACCCGTCGTCGTTCTCCCGGATGCTGACATCGGCGATACCCTCCAGCGGCGCGGTCACGATGCCGCCAGTCATGTAGGACAGCCCGATGCGGAGGCCGGCGTCGATCGCCGTCTCCCGGTCCGGGAAGTCGCAGAACCGTTCCTCCGCAATCTCCCGGCCGATAGCGAGCGCCACCCGCTCGTCGTTCTTCCCGTACTCCCCTTCCAGCTCCCGGATGCGGGCCGGGATGCCCTCGTCCGCCAGCTCCGGAAACTGGTCGGCCGTGACCAGTCCGACGGCCTTGGCCGCGAGGTCCTCCGCCACCGGGACGTCGACGCGTGGCTCCGGGTCCCGCCCCTGGTCGCGGGCCGCCTCGGCGATGTCGTACGCCGCCTCGGTCGCTGTCTCGATGCGGTCCGTGTAGTCCTCATCCATGGTCGAACACCTTCACGGCGCTTTCACGGGTCTGCAGGTCGATGACGGCGGCCTTTCCGGGGTCCGGCTGGTGGCCGACCCGCCTCTGGAAATCGGTCTGCGCCTGGAACGTGCCGGCGCAGACGACGTTCACGCCCTTGTAGGTGGTGGACGCGAACGAGTGCGTGTGCCCCATCGTGAAGATATCGGGGACGGGATCGATGACGAGCGGGTCGGTGTCCTGCGGCACGACGAGGTTGGATCCGTACATCGGGGCGAGGTGCCGCCGCTTCAGCCAGTCGATCATCGCGTGCTGGGGCTCCTCGTACGCCTTGTCCCGCAGATGCGGCAGCGACGACACGTGCTCGTCGAACGCGTAGCCGTGGTACATCAGGACCGTGATGGGGGTGTCGTGGCCGTGGATACGGACGTACGCCGGGTTCGGGACGAAGTGGACGTTTTCCATCTCGTACAGGTCCGGGAGGACGTCGCGCGGCAGCGGCGGCTGGGGCTCCGCCAGCCGGACCATGTCGTGGTTCCCCGGCCCGACGATGACCTCGATGTCGTCGCGCAGCCGCTTGACGAAGTCGGAGAACCGCTCGTACTGCTTCCGGATGTTCGTCACCTCCAGCTCCTCCTCCTGCCCGGGGTAGTTGCCGACGCCCTCGACCGCGTCCCCGACGACGAACAGGTACCGAATCTTCGCGGCCCCCTCGTCGTTGTTGAGCCAGTCGACGAACCCGTCGACAACCTCATCGAGCGTGTCGATGCTGCCGAAGTGCATGTCGGAGATGAACGCGGCGTAGACCTCGTCGTCCGTCGACGGGATGTCGGACGGGAGGGGGACGTCCGGCCATATGATCTTGTCGGCGAAGATAATGTCGTCGCCAAGCGTGCCGTTGACGCCTATCACCTCGTCCTCGACGATATGTTCTCCATCCTCCTCCGGCGCCAGGACTTTCGTCCGGCCGGTGGGGTCTTCGATGTAGACGATGAACTTCCCTTTGCCTGTGCGGTACTTCTCGTTGACGATGCCGACGACCGAGACCTCCTCCCTGTCCTCCGTATCGTCCAGCCGGCTGATCGAGACCGCGGACTGGATGTCGCGCCGCCGCAGCAGGAGGTCCTTGATGTGTTCGTACCGGTCGTTGTAGAAGGCGACGAAGTCCTGCACGTCCCGCTTCTCCTTGTCCGCATCGATCTCCGTCAGAACCTCGACCGACGTCTCCACCGTCTCCATCCGCGCCTCCAGGTTGTCCACCAGGTCCGTGCTGACGACCTGGGGCGCCGGCGACAGCGTCTTGATCCGTGCCACGTGCCCGGCCT
>CAZAFX010000178.1:0-1440 GCA_964484895.1 uncultured archaeon
AGCCGGCAAGCAGCGTCGCGGCCACGACCAGGACGCCAAGCATGGCGGTGGACCGGTGCATCGTACCACTGTGGGGGTTGCCGCCTTTTGTATGTATCTTCCCTGTCACCAGCAGGCCGGGCTGCCGCCGACCGCAGCGCCACAGGACGCGATTGATAATGTGTTCCCGTCGACGTCCGTGACGTCCTGCACCGTGATCTCCACGGGGGTCCCGGCGCTGACCTGGCTGTCCCAGGTCACCTCGATACTGGTGCTGGGGCTGCTTAAGCCGGTTGGATTGCCGATGCTCACGTTGGCGCTGAAGTCGCTCGTCTCGATCGACGCGTCGTTGATCTCGGCGCTGAACACGAGCTGGGTGACCGTGTTCCCGCCAGAGTTCTCGATATCGACCGTGCCGAGCGTGAGGCCGCCACCGCCGCCCGAGCCGGAGCTTGAGCCGCCGTTGCAAAATTGGTTGATGTACGAGCCGTACCCCTCTCCGCCCTCCTTATCCTGGAGGCACTTGTAGTAGCCGCAGGTGCCCTCCCCGTACGCGGCAGCGCCGAGCCCGCCAGCCTCGAGGCCGCAGGTGAACCGGCCGACCTTGGCCGAGCCCAGTGCCTGGTCGACATAGTATCCAAGTATGGAGCTTAACGTGTCCCAGAACGGCAAGACGTTCAGTAACTCGTGTGCGGTTTCTCCAGCCTCCTTCGCAGTATTAATGCAGTTCACCGGGTCGAAGATGCAGTTCTCCCACAGCGGCGTCGCAACCATCGAGTCAGCCGTCGATCCAACACTATTCACCGTGCCGGGCGGCACCTGCGTCCAGGGAATCTGCCACGTCAGGAAGGTAAAGAGGAAAAACGCGACAAGCAGCACGGTGGTGTTGCTCGCGAACAGGAAGGTGTTGAGATCATACATGACCTTGATGATGGCGTAGAGCGCCATGTATCCGAAGGTGACCACGCCCGCCCATCCCTCAGGATACCCGGCGGCGATGAGGCCGAGAAAGACGCCTGTCCACAGGAGCAACCAGATAAATCCAATAAATTTCCGGAGTGCATCAGGTGTTTCCTCCCAATGGATACCGCCTATCGTTTCCAGCAGTTTCGGCCCGACCAGCGTGAAGGCGCCGATCACGACAGACAGTTCGAAGACCATCTGCGACGTGACACCGTTCAGTAGCATGAGCACCGGGAGACCGATCGCCGCCGCGAACACGCCAACCACGCCGCCCCACTCATGGAACCGGGCCGCATGGGCGATCACCTGCATTTTCCGCTTGTTGAACGCCTGTGGAAGGCTCTCGCCAGGTCCGAAGAACTGCCTATACTCCGCTATCTCGTGCTCGGCATAGTATACATTGAGTGCGCCGGTAAGTCCCAGCCAGAAGAAGAACGAGTGCAGTGGTAGCGGTAGCAGGAACGGGCCCATGCCCCACCATACGTTCTGGGTACCGAT
>CAZAFX010000178.1:1450-1739 GCA_964484895.1 uncultured archaeon
TATCGGGATAAGGAGGTTCGCAATGTTGCCGACATTGGCGGCAACGAAGAGCGTTATCGCGATGGCGCCGCCACCACCGGCGATGATACTGCCAATCGCGCTGCCTAATCCCCGGGAACGACCCCACACGAGTGTATAGAGCTCAAGGCCCATCACCAGCAGCAGGCCAGCCCCAATCACCAGCCCGAATATCCCGCTATGGTTGGCGATAAATTCGAGCCACGGAATCATCCCGAGCGGCACACTGAACCCGCCAAGCACCAGCGAGAAGTCGCCGAAAATCGGGAGG
>CAZAFX010000179.1:0-209 GCA_964484895.1 uncultured archaeon
GGACGACACCGCGCTGGCCAACCTGTGGGACAAAGCGCGGAGTACCGGCCTGAAGGACGCGCCCGACGAGATGCGGACCCGCGGTTCGTTCCGGTTCGCGCAGCACCCGGCCACCGCGGAGGAGTGGGGCGTGGAGTCGCAGGACGGCCGGCTGATGGCGCGGGCCACGGAGACGCTGGTGACGAGCGCGGAGGAGGAGGTCCGCCTGG
>CAZAFX010000179.1:219-1735 GCA_964484895.1 uncultured archaeon
GGACGTGACGTTCACCGTCACGGGCCAAGGCAAAGGAAGCACGGTCGTCACGGACAGCGGCGTGGAGGCCGTGGCGAACAGCATCAGGGACCCGGACGTGACGGTGGGCCTGGCGGAGCTGGCGTTCGGCACGGGCTCCACGGATTTCACGGCCAGCACGACCAGCCTCAGCAGCGAGACGTACCGCAAGGACGTGGACCGAGTGCTCAACGAGGAGCGCATCACCGCGCGGATGTGGACGGCGGCCAGCGAGCCGGCCGCCCAGCCGGTCGAGCTGACGGAGGTGGGCGTGTTCGACAACGACGGAAACCTGGTCTGGGGCGGCGTGTTCGACGGGTTCATCAAGACCGACGAGTCGCCGTTTCTGACGGAGGCAGAGTTCCGCGTCCGATGACGGAAACCGTCAGTTCCGGGCGCTTTAAGACGGCGCCGATGGGGGTGTAGACAATGCCCACTGCCGACCCGTTCCAGTGGCCGCAGGGTCAACCGCTGTTCGAGGTCATGTGGCGGACGGTCTCCCAGTCGTTCCCCGGGAACGGCATCGTCAGCGCGACGGACCTGAAGGTCACAGCCACCGCGAACGCGCTGGAAATCGAGGTGGCCACCGGGGACGTGCTCTACGACGGGACGCAGTACACCGTCTCGTCGGCCGAACCCCACACGCTGTCCGGTGGCGATGGCACGTACGACCGCTGGGACACCGTTTACTTCGACACCGGAACGGGCGCGTCCGGCGTCCGGGAGGGGACCCCGGCCGCGAACCCGGAGCCGCCTGACATCACGGGTGGCGAGCTGCTGCTGGCCGTGGTGTACGTCGAACAGAACGCGACGAACGTGGCGGGCTCGGACATCCTGAATTGGCGGGCCGCGTCGGCCGGTGGCCTGGCGTCCGGTATCGCCTACGACGACAGTACCGGCGCCTACGGAGTTTCGACGGTGGACGGGGCGCTGGACGAACTCGAAGAGGCGGCCCAAATCAGCGCCTACCCGCTTGCTCCAGGCACGGACCTGAACGTCTCGGCCTACCCGTTCGCGCTTGCGGATTTGGCCTCGCCGTATTCGCTCGCCAGCCTGACGGACCTGGACGTGGCGGGGAACGATTTGGTCGATGCCGGGACGACAATCTGGAACACCTCGATTGCGGCCGTGCCGCAGGCACAGCTCGGCGGGCCGGCGGCGTCACTGAGCGCGTACCCGCTGGTCGGCGGGACGGACGTGGTGTACCCGGTCCTGTTCACCGGGAACACGACGTTCCTGGGCGGCGGCGGCGCGTCGGTCCTCCGGGTGCCGGGCGTCACCACGGACGAAACGGCGCAGCTTAATGTCTCGACCTACGTGTCCGCTACCAACTTCTCGGGCATCGACTACGCTTACGCCGATGACTGGTGGCCGGAGTGGGATAACGCGGACGGCGAGCTGGACGTGCTCATCCAGCTCGATTGGCAGACCGACCCCGGGAACGGGAACGACATCACGGTCAATTACACCATCAAGGAGGAGCCCAAATGATTTCCAA
>CAZAFX010000180.1:0-1063 GCA_964484895.1 uncultured archaeon
GCAGCACAAGCGGCAGGCCGGATGACAGGATACGGCAAGACGGAACCCCGTCTGGGTCTAACGGAACAATCACCAGCCAACAATTCAGGGGGAGCTACACATGCGCCGCACCGCTACGCGATGATGGGTCCGCCCCATATCTTCTGGCAGAAGATTCTTCCACAGTACTGTCATACATTCCTTACCGACAAGGAACTCCTATGGATGGAAGCATCAAACCAGACTGGGAGGGAACGTGAATGTGGGCGCTGGCGGTACGTTGAGATAGCTCTCGGTCACTGAAGCGCGTCCACCTCCTCATCCAGTTGCTCGGTGAACCGGTCCCAGGTGTACCGGTGCGCCTCCTTGCGGCCGTTCTCACCCATCTCGGCGGCCCCGTCGCGGTCGCCGGCGAGCGTCTTCATGGCGGCGGCGATGCGGTCGGCGGCGGCGTCGACGAGGAGGCCGGTGGTGCCGTGCTGGACGGATTCGCGCGCGCCGCCCTCGTCCGCGGCGATGACCGGTTTGCCGGCGGCCATGGCTTCCACGGGCACGATGCCCCAGTCCTCGTGCTGGGCGAGGAACAGGACGGCGTAGGCGTGCTGGTACAGTTCGCGCCACTGTTTTGTGGGGACGTTGAACTTGAACTGGACGCGGTCCGTGTCCATCGTCTGGAGCTCGTCGATGTAGTCGTCGTCCTGGCGGCTGCCGGCGAGCACGAGCTTGAACTTGGGGTGGTCGTCCTTGATGCGGTTGAACGCCTCGATGGCGAGGTGCTGGCGCTTGTACCGGCGGAACCGGGACGGGTAGAGGAAGTAGTGGAACGGGTCGCCGGGCTGGAACGCGTCGATGTCCGCGCCAGGGTGCACCACCGTCATGGCGTCGGCGTCCGCGAGGCCCTTGGCCGCGACGCGCCGCCGGGTGGTGTCGGAGTTGCAGACGACGCGGTCGAACTTCCGCCAGGCGCGGTGCTCCATGCGGTCGTAGGCCGCGGTCATGAGGCCGAGGAGCGGGCGCTTGTGGAACGGGAGCTCGCGGCCGTAGATCTGCTTCAGGTCCGGGAGGGCGGCGCGGAGCGGGGTGT
>CAZAFX010000180.1:1073-1728 GCA_964484895.1 uncultured archaeon
CGTCGTCTCGCTGTTGCAGACCACCACATCGAAGTGCCTCCAGGCACGGCGCTCCAGCACCGAGTACGTGACCGCCATTGATCGGAGGAGCGGGCGCTGCCACGCCGGGCGTTCCGCCGCGTACGTCGCCCGGAAATCGGGATGGGCCGCGCGGAGCGGGGTGTGGCAGTAGCACAGCGTCGGCAGGCCGGCGTTCCGGAGCGTGATGAGGCAGCCGAGGCCGGCCTCCGAGACGAGCAGGGCGTCCGCGTCGTCCAGCGGGAGCTCGGTGATGGCGGAGCCGAGCCCGAACCGGAGCGCCCGGTCCACCAGTCCCTGCGGCTGCCGGTTCGGGCCCGCCACCCGGACGTCCATGTCGGCGAACGCGTCGAACGTCGCCGTGTCGTCGTAGTAGAGGGTGTGGATGGTGACGTCGTGCCGGGACCGCTGCGCGTACTCGAGGAGCAGCTTCTCGATGCCGCCGCGGCTCTTCAGCCACGGGTGGTAGAGCGCGAGGTTCACAGCAGGTCACCGTCCACGAAGCCGCGGTACCAGTGTTCGAGCATGAACAGCATGTACTGCAGGTAGCGGCGGTCGCCGGCCACGATGTTGTCGATCGCGTCATGCTCAAGGTGGCCGGCCGCCGCCATCCGCGACTCCCGGACCACATCGAACG
>CAZAFX010000181.1:0-1706 GCA_964484895.1 uncultured archaeon
GCGGAGGAGCACCCCGCCGCGCCCGTGTCGGAGCTCCGGGAGCTGCTGGAGCTGACGGAGCGGAACGCGTCGAAGGTGCAGGAGCTGCGGGCGGAGCGGGAGCGGCTGCGCGACGCCGTACGGGAGCTGGAGGACGAGCAGGACGCGCTCGCGGCGACCGCAGGACGGCTGCGGGCGATGCGGAACCGGCTGGCGGCTGCGGCCGAGGAGAAGCAGAAGGAGGTCGACGCGCTCAAGGAGAAGCTGTCGACGCTGTCCGCCGAGACATCGTCGGACCAGCGGAAGGTACAGCGGATGGAGAAGGAGATCGCGGAGCTGGAGGCGGAGAACGAGGCGATGCGCGAGACGCTTGAACTGGCTGAGAACGTGTTCGACCGGCTGAAGGAGCAGGCAGAGGACTTGGCTGGCGACGGGGACGAGTGACGCGGGCGGAACCGTTTTATACCGCCGCCGCCCACCGTGCACCATGCGGACGGTGTTCCACCTGTCCACGGACCAGCCGGTCTGGGTGGACGAGGCGCTCGCCGGCGTGGAGAACCTGCTGGCCGACGATACCGTGGAGACGGAGGAGGTCGCGCTCGTTGTGAACGCGGACGGCGTCAACAACCTGGTCCGGTCCGCCCGCACGGCGGGCCGGGTCCGCGAACTGGTGGACGCGGGCGTCGCGGTCAAGGCATGCGCGAACTCACTGGAGAACCGGAACATCCCGGACGACAAGCTGGTGGACGGCGTCGACATCGTCCCGTCCGGGGTGGGTGCCCTCACCACGCTCCAGGCGGACGGTTACACCTATATCAGGCCGTGACGCGGACAGCATCCGCTCGGCGGTCGGCATTCTCAAACGACCCTGCAGTGCGGCCGGACGGCCCACGACCGCCCCGAACATGGATGGCCATAGTCGGGCGGATGCGAACCCGCTCGGAAATCAGAGATGTCCTGCGGGGCTGTCGGATTCCGAGAAGTGCGGAGGGAGAGCCCCGGGTGGGATTCGAACCCACGGCCTGCCGATCTCTTGCGTCGTCACTCATCGACCCGCTGTTGACGGAGGGTCTCGGTGGATCGGCGGTACAAGTCGGCCGCTCTGCCACTGAGCCACCGGGGCGCAGTGGGTGTTGGGCGGTGAGGGCTTTTAAGCGGTGGGTCCTGTTGTGGCGGCTAGCTGTCGGCGGGGGTGAACGGGTGGTCCGTGGGCTGCCGGGCGAAGACGACGCCGAGGAGAGGGTAGGAGTTGGTCTTGTAGAGGAGGCGGGCGAGTTCGGTGACGTAGTACTGGGCGACCGCCTCCTGGCCGGTGGCGTGTGGGAGGTGGTCCTGCTGGAGGGTGTAGTAGATCTCGTCGAGCGGCCGGTTGACGGCGTTGAGGCGGTCGACATCCTCGGTGAAGAAGCCTTCGTACATCTCCGTGTAGTGGTCGTGGAGCCGGGAGAGGAGGCTGCGAGTGTCGTCCGTGACCGGGGCGGCGTCCGCGTCCATCGCCTCGTAGAAGTGGATGAGGTTGTGGGAGACGAGGTAGAGCTGGACGTAGAGGAGCCAGCGAAACGCGGCGTCGCCCTCGGCGAACCGTTTCTTGGCAAGGGTGCGGCGACAGAAGTTGTCGTACTGGCCCACCTTCCGCCGGATCTCCATGACCCGTTCCGCGTCCCCGTAGCTGTTGTCCGCGAGGGCGTCGTCCAGCAGCCCGAACAGCTCGTCGATGAGGAGGAAGA
>CAZAFX010000182.1:0-1694 GCA_964484895.1 uncultured archaeon
CAGTATGTCGCTCCTGTTGCTCGGTGTCGGTATCGTTGCCGCGGTGTTCGTCGGTATCAACATCGGTGGTTCATCGACCGGCGTCGCGTTCGGCCCTGCGGTCGGGAGCGGCACCGTGTCGAAGACGGTCGCGGCCGGGCTGATGACGGTGTTCGCAGCGGTCGGTGGCTGGACCATCGGGCGGAACGTGGTCGCGACGATGGGCGGGAAGATCGTGCCCTCCACCCTGTTCTCGATGGAGGCCTCGGTCGCGGTCCTGTTCTTCGTCGGGCTGGCGCTGCTGGTCTCGAACCTGTTCGGTGTGCCGGCGTCCACGTCCATGACGGCGGTCGGCGCCATCGCCGGGATGGGGCTGGCGCAGGGCCAGGTCGACTGGGCGGTCCTTGGACAGATCCTGTCGTGGTGGATCGTCGCACCCATCGCTGCGTTCTGGGTGAGCGCGGTGCTCGGGCGGTACGCGTACCCGACGCTGGTGGCGTGGTTCGATATTGCGTCCACGGACGGGTCGTTGCTGACGTATGACCGGTCCGGACGGCTGCCGCGGCCGGAGCTCGGTGCGGGGACGACGCCGCGGGAACTGGTCGGTACCGTCCTCGTAGTCGTTATCGCATGTTACATGGCGTTCTCGGCCGGTGCGTCCAACGTTGCGAACGCGGTCGCGCCGCTGGTCGGGTACGGTGCGGTGGAGATGGGGCACGGCATCCTGCTGGCCGCGGCCGCCATCGGGGGCGGGGCGTTCACCCTGGCGCGGCGGACGCTGGACACGATGGGAAGCGACCTGACCGAGCTTTCGCTGCTCGCTGCACTGGTCGTGGCCGTTGTGAGCGCGTCGCTCGTGACGTTCCTGTCACACATCGGCATCCCGGCGAGCTTCGTCATCATCGCGACCATGAGCATCGTGGGGCTCGGATGGGGCCGTGCCACGCGGACTACGACCCTGAGCGGGGTGGCGCACGGGGAGGCGGCGGCCGGCAGTGTCGGGGCGCTGGCGGCGGAGGCAGAGGACGCGCCGACCGTGGGCGCGGCGGAGCAGGAGGCGCGGGCGAAGCCTGCGCCGATCGGGGAGGAGGACGCCGCGGAGCTGCCGGCGACGGCCGACCTGTTCGAGCCGGGGCGGACGGCGCGGGTGATCGCGCTGCAGAACGTCGTTCCGGGGCTGGCGACGGTGGCGGCGTACGTGTCGTTCCTGGTGCTGCCGTGATAGCCGGGGCGGGACGGAAGGTTTATGAATGACCGGGCGGCCATACACCGGCAGGGGCTGGAGAGACCACGATGGTGCGGAAGAAGAAGCTGAGCCCGTCGGGTGTGAAGGACGAGGACGGGAACTACAACAACGCCCATGTCAGCCTGCACAAGGACGAGCTCGCTGCTGCCGGGTTCGAGATCGGGGACGAGGTCATGGTCCGCGTCCGGGAGGGGATGATTATCATCCAGAAGCCGGGTGAGGGCGAGGAGATACAGCACGAGTTCAAGGAGGATGCGTAAGTGGCGGATGGCGAACGCATATTGTGATGGTGCACGCCGGTGTCAGCGGGTGCGCCGCCAGTTGGTCACGTTCACAAGTCGGGGCTGACCGTCTGTGACTGTGACCGTTCCAGTCACAGCGAGGTCATCACCGGTCACTGATGCCATGGAGGGAGGCGGGTCGCAGTCCTGGTTGTCCGGTGGACACTGCGCCACGCTGAGCGGGAGCG
>CAZAFX010000183.1:0-1681 GCA_964484895.1 uncultured archaeon
CGCCTGAAGTCCCGGTCCGTCATCACCCAGGTGGAGTCGGAGATGCCGGCGGAGGAGGCCATCCGCACCTCGCTCCGGCTCGGTGACTCCGCACTGATCGTGGGCGAGGTCCGCAGCACGGAGGCGAAGGCGCTGTACGAGGCGATGCGCGTGGGCGCGGTCGCGAACTTCGTCGGCGGCACCATCCACGGCGAGGACGCCTACTCCGTGTTCGACCGCGTCGTGAACGACCTCGGCGTGCCGCGCACCTCGTTCAAGGCGACGGATATCATCGTCTCCGCCAACCGGCTGCAGTCTCCCTCCGGCCTCAACCGGCTGCGGCGTGTCACCGGCATCACCGAGGTGCGGAAGGAGTGGACCGAGGACCCGCAGGACGAGGGCGCGTTCGTCGACCTGATGCGGTACGACTCGGAGCAGGACCTGCTTGTGCCGACGGAGACGCTGCGGAACGGCGAGTCCCTCATCCTGAACCGGATCGCGGACAACGTGAAGGAGTGGAAGAACGACTGGGAGGCAGTCTGGGACAACATCCAGCTCCGGAAACGGATAAAGGAGAAGGTCGTGGAGATGGGCCGGGAGCAGGACGAGCGCCTGATGGAGGCGGAGTTCACCTCCAAGGCGAACGAGCTGTTCCACATCGTGTCGGAGAACGTGCTGGAGGAGGTAGGCGGCCTCGACTCGGAGATGATCTACGACCGGTGGGAGGACCGGGCGAAGGCCGCTGCACGCGAGATGCTCCGCGAGGAAGCATAGCATGCCCCGCGACGGCGACGACCCGGACAGCCGCATCCGCCGCATCCTCAACCGGTTCGACCAGGAGCGCACAGGGCAGCGGATGACGCCGGTGGAGTCGAAGGAGTTCCAGGCGTACAAGGAGGGAGAGCGGGAGGCACAGCGCAAGACATGGTACGAGCGGCTGGTGGGCCGGACATCGTTCTTCCGGTTCTCGTTCGACGACATGGAGCAGGACCAGCGGCAGGCCATCGCCCTGCTGGACTGGGATATCGAGGTCGACCAGATCGGGCCGGCAGCGACGATCATCTCCCTGCTCGTCACGGTTGCGACCCTTGCGCTCATGACGTTCCCCATGCCCGGCCTCGTCCGGATCATGACGCTGTCGCTCCCGTTCATCACGTTCTACTACCTGCTCAAGTACCCGTCCCTGCAGGCGCGGAAGAAGGTGGTGGAGTCGTCGAACGAGCTCATCCAGGCGGTCCTGTACATGGTCATATACATGCGGTCGACGCCAAACATCGAGGGCGCCGTCGGGTTCGCCGCCCGCCACCTTCGCGGCCCGGTCTCCCGCGACTTCAAGAAGATGCTGTGGGAGATCGATGTCGGCCGCCATAGCACCGTCCAGGACGCCATCGACTCCTACACGGAACGGTGGCGGCCGTACAACAAGGGGTTCGTTGAGTCGCTCAACCTGCTCACGTCGGTCACGCACGAGGCGGACGCCGCCCAGCGCACGGACATCCTCAACGAGTCGATCGACCGCCTCCTGAACTTCACCCAGGACCAGATGGAGGAGTTCGCCGCGAGCCTGAAGATTCCGGTCATGATGCTGTACGGGCTCGGCATCCTCCTCCCGGTCCTCGGCACCATCCTGTTCCCGCTCGTCGCCACGTTCATGGGGGGGGAGGGCACCGCGTTCTACCTCGTGTTCCTCTACAACATCTTC
>CAZAFX010000184.1:0-221 GCA_964484895.1 uncultured archaeon
CGACGCAGGGGCTGCTGGACGATTACGGGGAGGACCGCGTCATCGACACACCCCTCTCCGAATCCGGCATCGTCGGCACGGCTATCGGCCTTGCAGTTCGCGGGTTCCGGCCGGTCGCGGAGATCCAGTTCTCCGGCTTCACCTACCCGGCGTTCGACCAGATCATCTCCCACGCCTCGCGCATCCGCAACCGTTCGCGCGGCACCTACACCTGCCCGCTC
>CAZAFX010000184.1:324-1634 GCA_964484895.1 uncultured archaeon
CCGAGCGACGCCAAGGGCCTTCTTATGGCGGCGATCCAGGACCCGGACCCGGTCGTCTTCTTCGAACCGAAGAAGATCTACCGCGCCTTCGACGAGGAGGTGCCCGACGGCGAGCACACCGTGCCGCTGGGCGAGGCGAACGTCGTCGAGGAGGGCGAGGACGTGACCGCGGTGTCATGGGGAGCGATGATGCGGCCGACGCTGGATGCCGCCGAGAACGTTGACGCGTCCGTCGAGGTCCTCGACCTCCGCACCATCACCCCGCTCGATGTGGAGACGCTCGAGGCGTCGCTGGAGAAGACCGGGCGGCTGGTCGTGGTGCAGGAGGCGCCGAAGACCGCCGGGTTCGCCGCCGAGATCTCCGCCACCATCAATGAGGACGACCTCCTCTACCTGGAGGCCCCCATCCGCCGCGTCACCGGGTTCGACACCATCATGCCCCAGTACAAGATGGAGGAGGAGTACATGCCGGACACGGCACGCATCCAGCAGGCACTGAACGAGGTCGTGGCGTTCTGAGGACGGTCGCACACGCGACCCGTTCATGCATATATCATCCATCGGATCAATATCGTTCCTATATCGTCTATACGCACATCGGAAGGTCCGTGCGGCGGGCGGCGCCAGCTTTATATGGTGGCGCGGCCACGGGTAGGGTATGCCGCGCGAGACCGTCGCCAGTTTCGAGGTGGAGCACCTGCAGGTGCTGGACGCGGAGGGGTCGGTGGACGAGGAGCTTGTGCCCGACCTCTCCGAGGACGACCTGCTCGCACTGTACCGGCTGATGAAGCAGTCGCGGCGGCTGGACGAGAAGGCGATCGCGCTGCAGCGGCGGGGCGAGATCGGGACGTACGCACCGGCGATCGGGCAGGAAGCGGCGCAGGTCGGGTCCGCGTACGCGCTGCAGGCGGAAGACTGGATGGTGACCTCGTTCCGGGAGCAGCCCGCCTACCTGACGCGGGACACGCCGATGCACATGCTCCTGCTCTACGCGGCGGGGATGGAGGAGTCCGGGAAGATTCCGGACGACCAGCACGACATGCCGCCCAGCATCCCGGTCGGGTCGCAGGCGCTGCACGCCGCAGGGCTGGGCTGGGCGCAGGAGATCGAGGACGACGATAGCGCGACGCTGGTCTACTTCGGGGACGGCGCGACCAGTCAGGGGGACCTGAACGAGGCGCTGAACTTCGCGGGCGTGTTCTCCGGGCACACCGTCTTCCTCTGCCAGAACAACCAGTACGCCATCAGCGTGCCGCGGGAGCACCAGTCGGCGGCGAAGACGCTGCCGCAGAAGGCGATCGGGCAGGGCG
>CAZAFX010000185.1:0-1634 GCA_964484895.1 uncultured archaeon
CCGAGAGCGCGCGCTTGAGGCCCGCGTCCTCGGGGGCGGCCTCGGCGAGGGCGCTTCGGATCTCGAGCGCCTGGCGTAGCGGGTTGAGTGCGGCCTTCGCCTTGCCGCCGCGGCGCAGGAGGCTGCCGATCATTTGATGGGCGTCGGCGCGGCGTTTCTTGGCGTCGGCGCTGTCTGGAACTTGCTCCACGAGCTTCCGCGCCGTCTGCTGCGCGCGTTCCCACCGCTCGTAGTCCGCGTAAAAACGGTGTCCGCCCGCGCCGTCGAGGGCGAGCAGCGCCGTGGAGAGGTTGCGCAGCATGAAGCGATCGTGGGTGACCAACACCACGGCGCCCGGAAATTCGCGAAGGCTCTGCTCGAGCACTTCCAGCGAGGGCACATCCAGATCGTTGGTGGGCTCATCCAGAACGAGCACGTCGGCGGGGACGAGCATGAGTTGCGCGATCTGCACGCGCGCCTGCTCGCCCCCGGACAAGTCCCCTACCGGGTTGTCGAATTGTTGCGGCTCGAAAAGGAACTTTTTCGCCCAGGCGGCGAAATGCATGGGCTTGCCGCGATACAGGATCGTGTCGCCCTCGGGACAAAGCGCGTCCCGCAGCGCACGTCGGCCATCAAGTTGCTCGCGGTGCTGCCTGAAGCGCACCACGCGCAGTTCCGCCGCCGGCTTGACGCTGCCCCGATCCGGGGCCAGATCCCCCGCGAGACACGCGAGGAGTGTGGTCTTCCCGGACCCGTTGGGCCCCAGCAGGCCGAGCCGCTCGCCCGGCGAGAGCCGCAAGTCCAGGTCCTTGAACAGGGGCTTGCCCCCGAGAGACTTGGCAATGTGGTGGGCCGCGATCAGCTTCTTGGTCTTGCGCTCGGTCGCCTGGAAATCGATGCCCGCGGTCTTTTGCGGTGCCGCGTTCCGGGCTCTCAAATCCTTCAGCTGCCGCCGGCGATCGTCCGTTGCCTCGATCTGGGCTTTGTTCCGCGTCTGCCGACCCTGCACCCCCTGCTTCAGCCACGCGGTGTCCCGGCGCACTTTGCCGGCGAGCGCGGCCTGCTGCTGCTCCTGCGCGGCAAGGGTTTCCTCCTTGCGTCGGCAAAACGCGCTGTAGTTGCCCTGCACCTCGAGCGTGCCGTTCGGGTAGGCGCGGGACAGCTCCACGATGCGGTTCGCCACCCGCTCGAGGAACGTGCGGTCGTGCGTGATGAACACGGACGCCGGCGCGGCCTGAGGCACAAAGGACTCGAGCCAGAGCATGCCCTCCAAATCCAAATGGTTCGTGGGCTCGTCGAGCATGAGCACATCGGGCTCGTGCACCAGCCCGCGCGCCAGGCCCAAGCGCTTGCGCCAACCGCCGGAGAGCGCTTCGACGGGCCGATGAAAGTCGTCGTCGGAGAAACCGAGCTTGCCGAGGGTGACGGCCGCGCGCGTCTCCGGCTCGAGCGCGTCCTCCGGGCGCGCCGCGCCCAAAGCCGCCGTGACGGCGCGCAAGGGCGTATCCCCATCCGCAAAACGATCGTCTTGCGGGATGCAGGCGACCCGGAGCCGGCGCTTGCCCCCGAGCTCCCCTTCGTCCGGAGCCTCCTCCCGCGCGAGGATCTTGAGGAGGGTGGACTTGCCGGCCCCGTTCGGCCCCACCACGCCCACG
>CAZAFX010000186.1:0-1630 GCA_964484895.1 uncultured archaeon
GTGGAACGGGTCGATCCGCCGGAACGTCACCACGTACCCCTTCTCCCCGAGGAACCGGACGGCGTACACCTCCTCGTTCACGCCCATCCCCTGCACCGCGCCCACCCGCTCAAGTTCCTCGTCCAGCACGTAGACATCGTTCACGGACTGCGCGCCCATGACCGGGTCGACGGTCGTCGCCACCCGGAGATGGCCGTCGTGGTGGTCGAGCGAGAACTGGTTCAGCGGCCGCCCCGGCACCTCCCCGGTCGCCGCCACGTCCAGCCCGTCAAGCGCCACCTTCGTGATACCGGTCCGCTGCAGCTCCCGCTGCCGGTCCCGCGTATAGTTCCGCAGCGCGTTCTCGAACCGGGACTCGAAGGTCCGCCGTGCGTCCCGGTCCAGCGACCGCCGGTAGTCCTGCAGGATCGCCTGCAGCTCCACCATCCGCGCCTCCGACGACAGCTCGTAGCCCCGCAACCGCGCGATGCGGTCCCGCGTCTCTCCGTCCACCAGGTCGCCGCCGGGACCCGCCATGAACTCCATGAGGGGCCCGGCCCGTGACGCCTCCCACGTATAGGTCACGTACACCCCCTCCGTCGACATGTACACCGCCGCGTCGTCGGACCGGCCGACGAACGACCGCGCATCACTGACCGCGCCGCTGCCCGGGTCCATCCGCATGACGGTATACGTCACGTCCACCGCCACCGGCTGCCGCGGATGGTAGACATCCGTGCACGGCACCACGGTCGCCCCGTCCAGCGGCCGCACCGGGCACGGCGCATCCCGGTCGATATCCCCCCGCTCCACCAGGTAGACCTCCCCGTCGTACAGCCGCGCCGCCACCAGCGACCCGTTCACATCGTGCCGCCACAGCCGCTCCGGCTGCCGCGGATCGGACACGTCGAACGCCGCCACGCGCCCCACATTATTCTGCAACACCAGCAGCGTATCCTTCACCCGCAGCAGCCGCCCGCCCGCATCGATCGACCCGGCCACGGACATGTTCTCCGGCGGCCACGCATCGACCACCGTCGTGTTCCCCTGGCCGTACCGCTCCCGCGCAAAGTAGATGGTCTGCCCGTCTGTCTTCACCACGTCCGGCTCGTCGATGCCCGCCACCTGCACGTTCGTCCCCGACACCCGCGACGGCCCGCCAGCATCGCCAGCCGTACCGCCCGCATCGATTGCGTCCGCCTGCTCCTGGAACCGCCGCGTCGGCGTCCCGGTGATGTAGTCGGTGTCGTCGGGCGCCCGCTCCAGGTACGCCCGGAACGCGTCCGCGGACTCGAACGCCGCCACCCCTGTGCCGCCGTCGCCCCCGGCGCCCTGGCCGGGCGGCAGGATGAGCATCCCGGCACCGGCCGCTGCAACGGCGAACACCACCAGCGCCGCCCGCGCAAGCTGCATACCTCCCTCCATACTGCCGCGGGCTTAAAAACATATCAGTCTCGTTCGCCGCCGCCCGAACGATCTCCGTTCATACCACGTATTTAACCGTCGGACGGCCCACGCGGCGGTATGCGCATCCTCCGGCGGGCCGCCACCATCCTCCGCGACGACGGCCCCCGCGCCCTCCTCACTGCCGCCCGCCGCTCCCTCGGCACGCGGTGGGCGCTCGGCCCCCGCGCCGCCGCCCGCGCCGCCC
>CAZAFX010000187.1:0-1070 GCA_964484895.1 uncultured archaeon
CTTAAAGTTTGTGGCTGGTGGCGGCCACGCGGTATATTCAGGCCGCTAGTCCAGCAGCGGGCGGAGGGCGTCGGTGAGCGTGCGGGCGAGCACCGTGTTCCCGGCGCTGTTGTAGTGCCCGTCGGCGAACCGGTACCGTTCCGCAGCAATCGTGGTGGGTGCCGCGCGGAACCGGTAGCCGCACTCGGCCGCCCACGCCTCGATCACGCGGTGGGTGGCGTTGAACCGTGTGCGGATGCGTCTGTTCGACGGCTTGGGCGGATCGAACGGCTTGATGAGGAAGAAGACCGGCGTGGCCCCGTGACGCTCCGTGAGTGCCGCGATACGGTTGCCGTAGCGGCGGATGGGAGAACTGGCCCATGTCAGGTTCGCCATGTGCGCCTGCATCATATCCGAAAGGTCTCCCTTGGCCTCGTCGTTGACCGAGAGTTCGGTCCGGGTGATGTTGTACCGCTGCGTGACGCGGCGCTTCCACCGGTCGTCGCGTGCGCGTGACCTGCTGTCGAGGCCGTAGAACGCGATGACGACGATGTCCGGGTCGAACCGCAGTAGCTTGTGCCGGAGGGCGAGGTAGTAGTCGCGCATCCCGTACCCGATCCGGCCAGCATTGAGCACCTCCACCGTCCGCCCCGCACCATCGGTAAGCCGGACCTCCGTCTTGTCCGTGAACCGTTGCGAGGCATTCATGCCGTAGCCGAAGGTGAACGAGTCACCGACGACGAGAATCCGCGTCGTTCGTCCTGACGCACCCAGCGGAAACGACCGCTCCCGGAGGCCGAACCGGTTTGTCACGACGGTGAACATCGGGACGTCTTCGGCGGGGGGTGTGACCGTGTCGGTCGTCCGCGGTTCAAGATAGCCGAAGCGGAACGTCGTGTTCTGCGGTGGCGGCGTCCGGCAGTCCTCCGGGGTCGGGTCGAGGCCCGCAGCAGAGGAATCTCCCGTACCGGAGAGATATCCGGTGTTCTGTCCGACTACCCACCATAACACACCGATCAGCACCACCGTGACGACGATGACGGCGCGGGGCGGGGTACGCATATGACGTAGATATGGCAGCACAAGATTTA
>CAZAFX010000187.1:1080-1628 GCA_964484895.1 uncultured archaeon
GCTGTGCGGTACGGCCCGGTACCGATAGCCCGCCAGATGGCCGGCTGCATCATGGCGGACTGTGGCCGCATCCTCAGCGATGCGACACGTGGTTGTCCGACGGCTCCTGCTCGATCTGGAGCGTGACGTGCTGCAGGTTGAACCGGTCCTTCAGTTCTTTGTCAACCTTCTCACGGATTTTTTCCGCCTCTTCAAGCGTCTTGACCGACATCACGGCGTGGATGGTGCACACGTTCACCTTTGAACACACCTGCCACGACTTGATGTCGTGAGCCTCGTCCACGCCGTCGATCGCCTCCACCGCCTCCTTGATGGCCCCGGGATCGATGGGGCTCTTCTGCATGAGGATGCCCGCGCCCTCGTGCAGCACCTTGACGGCGGAGCCCATGACGAACACGGCGATGAGTGCGGCGACCACCGGGTCGACCGCCGGCAGGCCGAGAAGGTGGACGGCAAGCACGCCGAGGATGACCGCGACAGAGCCGCCCGCATCACCCAGCAGGTGGTAGAACGCGCCGCGCTCGTTCAGCCCGAGACGGTCGCCGCGA
>CAZAFX010000188.1:0-1592 GCA_964484895.1 uncultured archaeon
GGCTCTGTCGGCGATCCCTCGTCGTGCTCTGCGGGCGTTTTGGAGAGGGTATCGGCCTGTTCAGCGTTATCTGCAGTGTCAGCGGCTTCCGCAGTATCTTCACCGTCGTCCGTGTCGTCGGCCTGGGCGTTGAGGACGTGGCCCTCCGCGTCGACCGCCACTTCCTCGTCCGCCTCTTCGACGTCCTCGTACGAGTAGCCGCCGCGGTCGCTGGTCTGGCGCTGCCGGTGGGCGTTCCAGAACCGCTTGATGGCGGCGAGGCAGTCCTGCAGCACGTCCTGCTCGTCCTCGAGGAAGTACAGGCGCCGTTCGTGGAGGACGTCGTCCTCGTCCTCCGGGACGACCTCGAGGTCGATGTGCGGGTAGTAGAGGTGTTCGGTCGTCACGTCCACGTCCTCGACCTCGTCCCACCACACCTCCTGCAGCACGACCTGCTCCCCGACCTCGCGCGTGATCTTAGTCCAGTCGTCCACATCCTTGAACTCGACCACGATCCGGTTCTCCGTGACCGAGACCGTCGCAAGCTGTGTGTCGAACTCCTCCCTGTCCACGTTCCCCAGCGTCACGGACTTGTCCTGCCAGCCCATACACCCCGGTTACGCGTCCAGCTTAAAAACGGTCCCGGTCGACACATACAAAACGTCGCCGGCCGCATCCCGGAGGCATGAAGATCCACCGGCTGTTCGGGGCGTCCGGGGGCGTCGCATCCCGGCGAAAGCGCCGCGCCGTCCTCTACCTCGCCGGGTTCGTCGTCCTCCTCGCCGTCTACACGGTCGCGTACAAGCACGGGATGGCGGTGTTCGAGGGCGAGCACCGCAGCTACATCCGGTCGCTCCAGACCGTGGTCGAATCGCTGACCACGACCGGGTACGGCGAGGACGCGCCCTGGACCTCGGTCCCCATGAACCTGCTCATGATCGTCATGCAGTTCACCGGCATCGTTGCCATCTTCCTCACGCTCCCGCTGTTCCTCGCCCCGTGGCTGGAGCAGGCGCTCCGCAGCGGCCCGCCCCGGACCACCGCGGCGGTGGAGGACCACGTCGTCATCTGCGGCACCCACGCCGCAGCGCGCGCGCTCGCGGACGAGTGCGGCGCCCGGCACAACCCCCACGTCAGCGTGGAGCAGGACCGGGAGGCAGCGTCCCGGCTGCACCGGGATGGATACAGCGTCGTCCACGGCAGCCCGGAGTCCGTCGACGTACTGGCGGTGGCACACGTCGGGGCGGCGCGCGCCGTCGTGACCGACGTCCCGGACGGGGAGACGGCAAGCGTCGTGCTCGGGATTCGTGAGGCCGCGCCTGACCGGACGGTGGTGTCGTTGGTGGAGGACCCCTCAATAACCCGGTATATCAAGTACGCGGGGGCTGACACGGTGCTGTCACCGCGGCAGCTGCTCGGGGTCAGCCTCGCGGACAAGATCACCACGACGGTCACCGCCGAACTAGGCGGAACGGTCACGGTCGGCGAGGACCTTTCTGTGGTCGAGCTCCCGGTGCAGCGCGACAGCGACCTCGCCGGCCGCACGCTGCAGGAGACCGGGCTGGCCGGTGCGGCGGACGTGACCATCATCGGCGCCTGGCTGCGCGGGACGT
>CAZAFX010000189.1:0-1589 GCA_964484895.1 uncultured archaeon
GCCCGCCAGCTTCAGGAGGCGGTCTTCATCCGCATACCGGAGGACACACAGACGGACGACCCGGTCACCGTCACGGTGACCGGCGACGACGGCTTCCATCCAAGCCACGTCGGCATCGTCGCGGAAGCGGATGCCTCGGCGGCGGTCCGCGTCCGGCTGACGGGCGACGCCGACTGCACCACCAGCATCGTGGAAGCGGACGTGGCGGACGGCGCATCCCTCCGCTGTGCCGTCATCGACGAACTGGACGGCGGGTTCGGCTACGCCGAGCACCGCGGCCGGGTGGCGGAGGCGGCGACGCTCCGGTGGCTTGTGCTCGCGACGGGCGGCGACCTCTACCGGCACCGCACCGCGACGCGGCTGGACGGGCGGGACGCGACGCTCGACTACCGGCTCGGCTTCCTCGCTGCACAGGAACAGCACATGGACATCGAGACCGACGTGACCCACGCGGCCGACGGGACCCGGGCGGACATGGAGTCCCGCGGCGTCGCCCTCGACGCGGCCCGGACGGTCTACAAGGGCGTTCAGGAGGTCGAGGAGGGCGCCGAGGACACGGCATCGTTCCAGAACGAACAGACCGTGATGATCGGGGACGACTGCGAGGCGGACACCACGCCGCAGCTCCGCATCGACAACCACGACGTCGAGGCGACCCACGCCGCCACCACCGGCCACATCAATCCCGAGGACCTGTACTACATGACAAGCCGCGGCCTGACCGAGGCGGAAGCCACCCGCGAGATCGTCACCGGCATGTTCGACGACCTCGTCGACGCCTCCCGGTTCGACGCCGCAGCCGCCGCGCTCCACGACAAGATCCAGGACGTCCTCCGCTGACATCTCTGGCCCCGCACAGATATTTGAAACTCGACCCTCGACCGTCCCGTGCACATGCAGTACACGGTAGCGGACGACCAGCCGCTTCTGTCGGTCGCCGAACAAGCCATAGACCGCTCCCATGCCCCGTACGGCGCACCGGACGAGGGCGCAGCGGTCCTGGTCGAGGATGAGGACGCATACACGGCGGTCCCGGGCACGGTGGTGGAGAACAGCAACTACAGCAACTTCCGCAGCGCCACAGAGGTCGCAATCAGCAACGCAATCGCCCGCGGCCACGACCCGGACACCATCACGCAGCTCGCGGTCCACCGCGAGGAGCCCCTCACCGAACCACTCCGCACCACGACCCGCGCGTTCGCGGACCCGTTCCTCACCGCGGACAGCAACGACACACCGGTCACGGTCCACGAGGACGGCGCCGAGCGCACCCTCGCCTATGAATCCCTCCGCGATGCACCGTACAGTGAGATCGCCCCGGAGCTCGCTCCTGACGCCCGGGGAACGGTCCAGGCCCCCGACGACGTCCCCTGCTTGACGGGCGGGGCGGCCGGCATCGACCGGCAGACCCTGCTCGCGGGCATGGCGCGGGACAACATGGACAACGCGTACACCCCTGACTCGGGCTACCACGTCGGCGGCCTGCTCAAGGATGCGGACGGCGGCCTTCACCCGGGCAACAACATCGAACCGGATGTCCCGGGCAGCGGCGGCGAGGAAGTCCTCAAACGGATGACGGTCCACGGTGA
>CAZAFX010000190.1:0-1564 GCA_964484895.1 uncultured archaeon
GGTTGAACCGCTTGTTGGCGATCCCGAGCGTGAGCACGGATCCCGCGTACACGCCCCGGATGCACGAGGCCGCCCACTGGTTACGGGACACGATCACGGCGCTCGGCCTTGAGGCTTCGGTGCGCGAGACCGACGGCCACCCCGCCGTGCTCGGATTCACACGGGAGGGCGATGCCCCGGTGCGAGCCCCCCGCGTGCTCTTCTACGGCCACTATGACGTGCAACCGCCGGACCCAGTGGAGAAGTGGAGCAGCCCCCCCTTCGAGCCCACGGTGCGCGACGGGGCCGTCTACGCCCGCGGCGCGTGCGACGACAAAGGGCAGGTGGCCGCCTTCCTCGAGGCGGTGCGCGCTTGGCGTGACACCGAAAAAGGCTTACCCGTTCATCTCACCGTGCTCCTCGAGGGCGAAGAAGAAGTCGGCAGCCGCAACCTGCCCAATTTCCTGAAGTCCCATCAAGAAGAACTGCGCGCCGACGTGGCCGTGATCAGCGACACCGCCATGTGGGACGAGCAAACGATTGCGATCACCTACGGCCTGCGCGGTTTGCTCTACTACGACCTGAAGCTGCACAACGCGAACCGGGATCTGCACAGCGGCCTCTACGGCGGAATCCTCGCCAACCCCGCCACCATGATCGCGCGGGTACTAGGCGATCTGTTCGACGAACAGAACCGGGTCACGGTGCCCGGCTTTTACGACGACGTCGCACCGATCGCGGACGAGGAGAGCGCGCGGTGGGAAGGCCTCGACTTCGAGCCCGTGCGCGACGCGCTCGCTCCCCTCGGCGTGGAGACCCCTTTCGGCGAGGAGGGCTTTTCCACGCTCGCCCGGCGCTGGGCGAGGCCCGCGTGCGACGTCAACGGCCTCTACGGCGGCTATGAGGGCGAGGGCGCCAAGACGGTCATCCCCTCCTACGCGGGCGCGAAGATCAGCTTTCGCTTGGCGCCGGATCAGGACCCGGAGCGCATCGCACAGGCTTTCACGCAATGGCTGCGTGCGCGCGACGTCGGCGGGTGTCGCTGGTGCATCACGGAGCACGGACGCGCCGAACCCGTGCGACTGGATCGGGACACCCCCTGGATCACGGCCGCGCAGCGCGCCTGTGAGCACACCACGGGCCGTGCCCCCGTGCTCATGCGCGAGGGCGCCACGATTCCCGTCGCGGCTCACCTCAAAAACCGCTTGGGCCTGGAACCGCTGCTGATCGGATTCGCGCTCGCCGGGGACCAGATCCACGCCCCCGACGAGCACTTCGGGCTCGATCGGTTCACGCTCGCCGCGCGCACGCACGTGGCCTTGCTCGACGCGTTGCGGACGCAAGGACGCCCCTGAAGGCCCCCGCGCCTGCGTTGGGCTTGCTACTTGTCGGTGACGCATCCTTCCGAGGCCGGGGCGACGCTGCGCACGTAACGGCGGAGCACCCCCTGGGGGGCGCGCCACGGGGGCGCCTCCCAATCCTGCCGGCGCTTTTCCCGCACCTGCTCCGAGACCTGCAGATCCATCCGTCGCTTCTCCGCATCGATGACGATGAAATCGCCATCCTGCACGAGCGCCAGCGCGCC
>CAZAFX010000191.1:0-1513 GCA_964484895.1 uncultured archaeon
AACTTCGCCGGCGTGTTCGACGTGCCGGCGGTGTTCGTCTGCCAGAACAACCAGTACGCCATCTCCGTCCCCCGCGACCGGCAGACCGCGGCCGGCTCCCTCGCGCAGAAGGCGGTCGCGTACGGCTTCCCCGGCGTCCAGGTGGACGGGAATGACGTCCTCGCGATGTACGTCGCGACCCGGGAGGCGGTGCAGCGCGCCCGGAACGGTGACGGCCCGACGCTGATTGAGGCGTACACGTACCGGCTCGGCGACCACACCACCGCGGACGACGCGGAACGGTACCGGGACGAGGACGAAGTGGCCGAATGGAAGGCGAAGGACCCTATCGACCGGTTTGAAACCTACCTGGTGGATGAAGGCATCATCGACGATGCGGAGAAGGAGGATATACGGACCGCGGCAGAGGAGCAGGTTGATACGGCGGTTGATGCGGCCGAATCCGTCGACAAGCCGGATTTGAAAGATATCTTCCAGCACCATTTTGCCGCCATGCCGCCACGATTGCAGGAACAGTATGATCGCCTTCAGGAGGTGATGGACGGTGAGTGATGCGGCTGCCGTGCTCCGGGCGGCGCTCGGCCCATCCCGACCGGTCGTGATACTGGCGGTCGGCCTGCTCGCTGCGGCCACGGCGGTGACATACGCAGGGACAGGAGGGGACGCAGTCGGCGCCCCGTTCACGATGATGGAATCCTACCGGACCTGTTTCTATACTGATGCCGATTTGAGCAATTGTCGGTGGAAGGATAGCATATCGGTCGACCGGGCAAACGTGGCATTGAACGCCGCATACTGGTACCTGGCGGCGGCCATCCTCTACGGTGGATGGACCCATATGAATCTTCGGCGGGGCGGTTGGCGGTGACCGGGATAGCCCGATGCGGACAGGGTGATGCACGATGCCCGAGATGAACCTTGTGAACGCGGTGCGGGACGCGATGGACGTGGCGCTTGACAGTGACGATGAGGTCGTGCTGCTGGGGGAGGACATCGGGGTGGACGGCGGCGTGTTCCGCGCCACGGACGGTCTGATCGACGAGTACGGCGCGGACCGCGTCATCGACACGCCGCTCAGCGAGTCCGGCATCGTCGGCTCGTCCATCGGGCTGGCGATGCGCGGGTTCCGGCCGGTGGCGGAGATCCAGTTCCCGCGGACACGAAGGGCTTGCTGCTGAGCGCGATCCGGGACCCGGACCCGGTGTGCTTCTTCGAGCCGAAGAAGATCTACCGCGCGTTCAAGGAGGAGGTGCCGGCGGGCGAGTACACGGTGGATATCGGGTCGGCGAACGTGGTGGAGGAGGGGGATGAGGTGACGGTCATCTCGTGGGGGGCGATGATGCAGCCAGCCCGGAAGGCGGCGGATGCGGTTGATGCCAGCGTCGAACTGGTCGACCTCCGTACCATCTCTCCGCTCGACCTGGAGACGGTATATGAGTCCATCGAGAAGACGGGGCGGTGCGTTATCGTGCACGAGGCGCCGAAGACCGGCGGCTGGGGGGCAGAACTGTCG